>DAIPIF010000191.1:0-4207 GCA_036770925.1 Psychrobacter sp. | reverse complement strand
CAATGAGCGCTCTATTTTTCGCTTGTTATGGGCTGGTATCATGTCAAAATCGTCGCCAAAAGCTGCTACTAAAACAAAGTCGCTACGCAAAAACGCCGCGCCTCAAACTTCTGCTGTCGAAGAGGCGGTGATTGCCAAACCTGGTACACGCATGGCGGCTATTTTGTATGATGGGATGTTGATTTTGGCTTTACTGTTCCTAGTCGGTACGGTGCTGACGGTGATTGGCACGCTATTGACCATGCAGACGGGCACAGAGTCCTCACAGGCGCAGTCGCTACCGACATGGTATCAAAACGCTATTATGACCCCGTCTTTTATCCTGACGCTGGTGGGCTTCTATGGGCTATTTTGGCGGCGTGGCGGGCAGACCTTAGGTATGCAAACGTGGCGCTTAAAGACCGTGAATAATAATGGTCACCTGCTAACGTGGGGGCAGTCGTTTAAGCGGATTTTAGCGGCGAGTCTGATGCCACTGATATTTGGACTGATTGGCAGTGCCATCGGTGGCTCGCGCGCTATTTTATTGACCAGTGCCTTTGTGGGCTTTGTCTTTAACTATGCCTTTTGTCTGTTTAATCGCCGTGGTCTGGCGGTACAAGATATGCTATCGAATACCATCACTTTAAAAATGCCTAGAACAGAAAACGAAGGGTTATGGCGAGTGATTAGAAACCGTAAACAAGATAAGTAGGCTATCTTGCTACAGGCAAGCTATAAAAAACGGAGTCCCTGTCTATGACTAGGGACTCCGTTTTTTATGACTCGCAACGCCGTTTTGATAGCCGTTTTAGTGATTGCCGCCGCTGCTTGAGTGTCTATTAAGCCACTTGTACCGGAATGATATTGGCGGTGTCTTTTACGGTATTATCTTCGTTACAATACACCAATTTTGGCTGATAAGTGGCGGCTTCTACTTCATCAAAATGCGCGTAGGCACAAATAATGACGATATCGCCTAAATCTGCCATGTGCGCCGCCGCGCCATTTAGGGAGATGATGCCAGAGCCGGCTTCAGCACGAATCGCATAAGTGCGAAAACGTTTGCCATTAGTGACATTATAGATATCAATAGATTCGTTTTCACGTAAACCGGCAAGGTCTAGTAAATCGCCATCGATACCGCATGAGCCTTCATAATGAAGCTCAGCATGGGTGACGCGGGCACGGTGTAGTTTGCATTTAAGCATATTGAGTAACATGGAGGGTATCCTTGGTATAACCGATATTAAGGTGCTGATGTAAATGAACGGGTGTTAATGATAATGAGCTGATACTGACGAACTAAGGTTAAAGTTTTTGAGAGTCACAGTACCTATCAAACAGCTGATATCATACCGCTCAGTCGGGCAGTTTAAAACCATTAATTTGCGCACGGGCGCGTTCAACATCGCCCTCTAATAACAAAGGCAGCGCCTCAAATGCCGCAGAGAGGGCACTATCCATCGCGATTTGCTCATCAGGCGCCGCTTTTGACAGCACATGCCCACTGACTTTAGACTTGTGCCCTGGATGACCGATACCGACCCGCAGCCGATGAAAATCATTACCGATATGCGGGGTGATATCACGCAGACCATTATGCCCACCATGACCGCCGCCGGTTTTTAGCTTAATGCTACCTGCAGGGATATCCAGCTCATCATGGGCAATGAGCAGCTCATCATTACTAATATTATAAAAATTGACCATTGGCACAACCGACTGACCCGACTTATTCATAAAGGTTAATGGCAGCAATAGGCGTATATCTTTGCCGTGAATCTGTCCACGTCCTGTCATGCCATGAAATTTTTTATCAGGGCTGAGAGTGATATTAAACTGCTGCGCTAAATGCTGCACAAACCAAAAACCAGCATTATGACGGGTAAACATATACTGCTGCCCCGGGTTACCTAGACCGACGATGAGTTTTATGGACATGATACGACTCTGCCTCAAGTTAACAAATAAAGGATAAGGTTATTAATAACTGTTATCAATAACCGTTATCAATAAAGAGCGATTTAAAAAATTAAGAGGACGCTTCGTTTTTTAAATCGTACTTACAAAAACAGCAGGAGACATCGGTCCCCTGCTGTTTTTTAATATAACTCAGCGGTGTATGCTCTAAAAAATAGTGATAAATCACTGATTACAGAGCGCCGCCATCGTTTTATTATTCGCCGTCTTTAGTCTCAGCGCCTTGCTCAGTAGCAGGTACGTCAGCGGCAGGTGCATCAGCGCTATCTTCATCTACTTCTTCAACTGTTGGTGGCTGCATGTTGACGATAGTACGGTCAACCGCATCTTCCATATCAAGATCAAAGATGATGACGCCTTCAGGTATCTCGATATCTGATAGACGGAATAGATCGCCGATTTCCATACCAGACACATCTACTTCTAGATATTCAGGTAACTGTGATGGTAGGCAGACGATTTCAACTTCAGTCACTAGCGTAGATAGAATACCACCCGCTTTAGTACCAGGCGCATCTTCACGACCTGAGAAATGCAGAGGGATATTCATGTTGATTTTCTGACCTTTTACAATGCGCTGAAAGTCAGCATGCATTGGAAAGCCTTTAGCAGGATGGCGCTGCAAATCTTTGATAACCGCTTGATACTCTTCGCCATCAACGGTAATGGTCAAGATTTGTGAGAAAAAGGCTTCATACTCAAGCGATTTTACCATCTCGTTAATTTTGATAGAGATAGCCATTGGCTCCTCGTTACCACCATAGATGATAGCAGGAACTAGGTTCTGCTTGCGCAGGCGGCGGCTCGCACCTTTACCTTGCAGCTCTTCAGAACGCGCAATAGCGTTAATTGCAAAATGATCAATACTCATGGATATAATCCTATAAAAATAAATGAAGTGTCCGGACTCACAAAGCAAATTTGCGACCAATCTGCTGACGCCTAATGCCCACTATAAAATGCTGAGAGACTCAGCGATAAAAATATCCGCGCTAATGATTAGCACAGCCGCGCATTATACGTGGTTTTGTAATAATAATAAAGACTTACCCTCAGCGTACCGATTAAAATCTACCTTTAAGCGGTATATCTAAGACGTGAGATAACCTGTAGTCATCAAACCCTTAAGCCCTTAAAAATCGAGCATTATCGAGCATTTAAGCATCAAACATCGCACTGATTGATTCTTCATTATTGATACGGCGTAGGCTCTCAGCGAGCATCGGCGCGATACTCACTTGACGAATTTTGCTACAGGCTTTTGCGGCATCTGATAACGGAATAGTATCGGTCACTACCAGCTCATCGAGCTCAGATTCACTGATGTTTTTGAGGGCGTTGCCTGATAGTACCGGATGGGTAATATACGCCATCACACGGCGCGCGCCATTTTGTTTCAGGGCAGCGGCAGCTTGACAAAGCGTCCCAGCGGTATCCACCATATCATCGACAATGACGCAATCACGGTCACGTACATCACCGATGATGTTCATCACTTGTGACTCATTAGGACGCGGACGACGCTTATCAATGATGGCAAGATCAGTATCACCCAGTTGTTTTGCCATCGCACGCGCACGTACCACGCCGCCGACATCAGGTGAGACCACGATAATATTCTCGTAATTTTGCTTAATTAAGTCATTAAATAGCACAGGCGTGCCATAGATATTATCTACTGGAATCGAGAAGAAACCTTGAATTTGGTCAGAATGCAAATCGACAGTCATCACCCGATCAATGCTGACAATATTTAGCATATCAGCGACGACTTTTGCCGAGATGGGCACACGAGCTGAACGCGGGCGACGGTCTTGACGGGCATAACCAAAGTAGGGCATGACAGCCGTGATACGACCAGCACTTGAGCGGCGCAAGGCATCTGCCATCATCATGATTTCCATCAAGTTGTCATTGGTGGGTGCACAAGTAGGCTGCATGATAAAGACATCTTTACCACGAACGTGTTCTTTGATTTCTACGGCAATCTCGCCATCAGAAAAACGGGTGATGTCGGCTTTACCAAGAGGAATGTGCAGATGGTCGGCTACGGTTTTCGCAAGTTCAGGGTGGGCATTACCCGTAAAAATCGCCAAATAAGGCATGACTGAAGTCCTATTGAGTAACTCAAGCAGCGACCGCTAAGCAGTGTCAAACTGCTCAAATTCAGAAAAGAGTGGTGAAGAATATGGATGACTACTATTACAGTAAAAAATGGCAGGGGTAGCTGGACTCGAACCAACGG
>DAIPIF010000190.1:0-4237 GCA_036770925.1 Psychrobacter sp. | reverse complement strand
AGCAAGTAAAGGCCGCCGCAAATTCTTACGGATTGCCGTTTGCGGCGCTTAAAGCTGTTATTGAGGTTGAGTGTAGAAGTAGTGGCTTTTTCAGTACCGGCGAACCCGCTATTTTGTTTGAACGTCATATTTTTTGGCGACGTTTGGGCTATATTAAATGGTTTACTAAGCGCTTGCAGATCATGGCATTGCATCCGCGCGTTTGTAATAAATATTCAGGCGGCTATGGCTTGTTTAGTGAGCAGCACGGCAAGCTTGCGATCGCTATCAGCTACAACCGCGATGTAGGCTTGGAATCAGCCAGTTACGGCGTTGGTCAGGTAATGGGTTATCACTGGGCGGCGCTGGGCTATCCATCGTTACAATCTTTTATTAATGATATGTATGAGAGCGAAGCCAAGCAGTTAGAAGCCATGATGCGTTATATCAAAGTAAATAACTTGATCGGTGCCTTAAAGCGCCAAGACTGGGTAGCGTTTGCTAAGGGTTATAACGGCTCAGACTATGCTAAAAATAACTATGACGAGAAGTTAAAGCAAGCGTATCGCAAATACTCATAAGGCATGGCCATGAATATCAAAAACAATCTTCATAACATTATGGCGCTACAAAAGGCCACCGCCGCCATGCAAGCCGCCAATGATCCGATCGCACGGATCAAGGCTGGCACGCGCTTAATTGAGCTATTAAAAAGCATGGGGCTTTACGATCAAAATCAAGACGCAATTATAGGGGATAGCGATGCCACTGAAGACGAATACAGCGACAACACCAATGCGGAAAATTACCGTTATGCTGATACTGGCTATATTGCTGGGAGTCATAAAGAAAAAGCTAGCAAGCGCATTAAAGACCTAGCAAAAGACGGCCACACCGTTAAAGCCAGCGATATTGAATGGGATGAGATCGAAGCCGATCCATTATTTGCTGAAGACGTGATCCAAAAAAGCAATATCATTGGTGAGATCGACTATCAAGCCATGAAAGACGCGGGCGGCGATGCCGGTACCGCGTTTATTATTCAAAAGGTTTTTGCAGCCATTGGTACAAAGCCGCATTGGGATATGATCGAGTTTTTTAGCAACTCAATCACCGGTAAGCGCATGATCCGGCCAATCAGTTACGGCGAACGTGAGCGTATTTTTAAAGACATTGAAAGCAATGTAGCAGAACGGCAAAAGCTGGCGCGCAAGGCTTACGTTAATGGTATTAACTCACTAAAAGCACGTATTAGCGGGATAACCGACGTTAGATCATTGGTTGCTGAGCTAAAAGAGATTGCCGCCGAAATGGGCGGGGCTAATGTGAGCGCCGCTACCACCAAAGAGTATGAGGTGCTGGATAAACGCGTGGCTGAAGTATTGGCCAAGATTCAAAAGAAATCAGGCGAGTACGAGGCGGAGTATAAAGCCGCTGAAGACAAAGCACTGGAAAGCATGGAATTACCAAAGACCACTAAGCGCCATGGCGTTGGTATTCCTATCTATAAGGGCGGCGAGTTTATACCGTTTGCCACCAAAAATAGCTATTATTTAAGACGTAAATCAATGCTTGAATGGCTAAAAGAAAAACACCCCGACGTTGGTTTTTCAGAGGCTCATAACACAAGAATTGCGATGATTAGCACCGTTAAAGGATTGATGGCTTATAAGCTGGCGATTGATGATCTTGAACTTTTGACATTTAACGCAGGGCTTGCCGGCCTTAAAGATCCAAACGCAAACCTTGCGTGGGTATCACTTGGCGAGCGTTTTTGGAATGTTATTGAGTTTACGTCAGGATCCTTTGTTAAACATGCCAACATGGCATTAAATAAGAAGTATGACGACTGGGCTTTAACCATCAAAGACGATAGCGCCGCCGGTGACAATAAAGGCACCAAAAAAGGCAAAACCAAAACCACGTTTGAGCTGATTGTGGCCGATAAGATTGAGCGTATCGGCGGGCGTGAGGTGGAAGTAAGATCGACTGAAGAACTAAAGGACACGTTCGGCTTTAGGGATATTCAGTCCGGCAACTGGGTGCTAAAAGACAAGGCGATTGCTAAATTCCACGTTGAAAGCGCGGCGGCGGCCATGATGGATCTATCCGACGTGGTAGGTATCGATGCCAAGTCACTGGCGTTCGGCGGCCGGTTGGCATTGGCACTGGGCGCGCGTGGTAAAAAGGGCGCTATGGCACATTATGAGCCGGTTGCCCGTGTGATTAACCTTAGTAAAATGAAAGGCGGCGGATCACTGGGGCATGAGTGGTTTCATGCCATCGATAATATCTTAGGTGAGGTTTTAGGTATTGATGGAGCCACCAGCGCTGGCACGTTTTTAAGTGACGATTCATCTATCTTAGGCGATCATCCGTTAAACGCCGCGTTTGATAAGTTGCGAGAGGCCATGCTGGTTGGCGATACCCGCGCGCCTGAGCAATTTAAAGTGACGCAAAAAAATATTGATATGGCGCAACTCAATATTAAGGCAGACAAAAGAACGCCTATCGTATCGATCATTATGGATAATACCGCCGAACAGGCTGTCATAGAGATCGATAAGCGTATGTCTTCTAGGTATGGCATAAAGCGTACCAGCAATCACACAGCATGGCGCAATATTGCCGTGGCCTATCACCATCAAAATCATGCCGATGCAACCGTCATCCTTAATACCGGTGATCCAGTATCGAACTTTTATGCTGAATCGCAAAAACTTGATATGGCACGCAGCAAGCCCTATTGGTCATCCAAGCTTGAAATGGCCGCGCGCTCATTCCAAGCGTTTTTAGAGGACAGCTTAAAAGACCAAGAGCGCCGCAATGACTACCTAAGTTTTGGCGCAGACAATAATCTGTATAAAAGCCATAAGGCCTATCCAGCCGGCGAAGAACGCAAAAAGATTAACCGTGTTTTTGCTGAATTGTTTAAAGTGATCAAGGATGAAAAGGTTTTTGAGAACGCCCTAAAAGACGAGGCCATGATGGACGCAATTTTTGGGGTGCAAAACCTATTGTTTGATGATGAGCAGCAAGCTTTTTATGAGCTGTTTAACGATGAGAGCTATTAGCCATGATGTTATTGTTTGGCATTATTACTTTTATGCTGGGATGCGTCGTTGGTTTTGGTTATGGCGGCGGGCTGGCGTGGAAAACGATCGCAAATGACGTTAAGTATTTCGGCGGATTTCGTACCAACAAGGCCGTTTATGAGGCCATCAAAATAAAAGATATTGAGCCACCTATAAAAAATAAGGATCCACAATGAAGCAGTTTACCGCAGTAAAGAAAGTAAAAGCCAAGTCAATGAACCGCCAAGCGTATAACGACTTGCGCGGCTGGGATTTACCAGCGGATGAGGATGGTAGCGACGAGGGCTATCTCACTGAAGACATGAACGCAGCATCCAACTTAGAGGGCTGGGATGGCTTTATTTCATGGGTACCTAAAGCCATGTTTGATGATCAGTTTTGTGAAATTGATGCGGCGCAAGTATGCACAGCGCCGCAAGATCCTAATCACGAACTCACACAAGATGAGGTTGCAACCCTTGCCAGCGGCGGATCATTATGCGATTGCGCAGATTTTACGCAGTATGGCGGCGATTGCCCTATTGAGGCGGGCGACCAGTTTGATTTTGGATCAGCCATTTACCTACTAAAAATAGGTAAAAAAGTCATGCGTGATGGCTGGAATGGAAAGGCTATGTTTTTGTATTACGTGCCAGCGGCCAGCTATCCAATGCAGCGCAATAGCTTAGAGACAATGGCGGGCGTGTTTGAGGGTGACATGGTACCGTATGGCGCTTACATTGCTATGAAAACAGCGCAAAACAATGTTGTGCCATGGCTGGCAAGTCAAACCGACGTTTTAGCAACCGACTGGTGCCTTGCTTGATATTGATCTTAAACAAAAGCGGCAGCTAACCGGCGTTTAGCGCTTTTTTGGCCTGATATGAGTAATCGTATCGGGCATTTTTTAGCCCTATCTTAAATAATACTACTCAAAGTAGTAATTAATTGCTATTATTGCTATGTTGAATAGGAAAAACGCAATGAAGCCCATTCAATCCACTACTTAACGGGCAAAATAAGAGAGCAAACCATGACACAGCCAGCAACCCCGTATAACGATGCGTACAGAAAACAAATGACTGATAATGCGATTGCCATCCATGACAGCACGCACGGTAAAATCTGTTATGTTAGGCCGCCTATGCCACTTGAAATGAAAATCATGATTGAAGCGGAGCTTG
>DAIPIF010000189.1:0-4260 GCA_036770925.1 Psychrobacter sp. | reverse complement strand
TAGTGCGCTACCAGACTGCGCTACGCCCCGAATGACTGACTATTCTACCCAAAATTATACATATTGCAAGGGTTAATTGCTTTATAAACTTGCAGATGTTTTTATTTACAATAGCCCGTACGGTTTATTAAGCGCTTAGCCCAATAATTCCTTTAATATCTGATTGACCTGCTGCGGATTGGCACTACCACGACTGGCTTTCATCACCTGTCCAACCAGACCGTTAAAGGCTTTTTGTTTACCGCCGCGATACTCCTCCACCATGGTTTGATTATTGGCGATGACCGCTTCAACGATGGCTTTAATCGCACCGGTATCGGTTTCTTGCTTCAGACCGCGCTCTGCGATGATTTTATCTGCCGCATCCGCATCATTACCGCCTTCGCGCTCGTACAAGGCACTAAAGACGGTTTTCGCCATTTTGCCAGATAGCGTGTCATCATTGATGCGGGCTAGTAGTCCAGCCAGTTGCTCGGCGCTGATAGGGGAGTCGCTGATGTCTTTATCGTCTTTATTAAGTGCGCCTAGCAAGTCGCCCATGACCCAGTTTGCTGCCATTTTGGCGTCTTTTTGCCCAACTTTGGCAACCACATCTTCAAAGTAATCTGCCAACTGGCGGCTACCCGTTAAGGTACGCGCATCGTATTCTGACAGCTCAAGCGCCTCTTCAAAACGTGTACGGCGCGCCACTGGCAATTCAGGCATTAAAGCCTTTATCTCATCAACCGTATGCTGCTCGATACGCACAGGCAGCAAGTCAGGGTCGGGGAAATAGCGATAATCATTGGCATCTTCTTTGGTACGCATCGCGCGAGTTTCATCGTTATCAGGGTCATATAGCATCGTCGCTTGCACGATTTTGCCACCCTCTTCAATAATGTCGATTTGTCGTTCAATTTCACGATTGATAGCACGTTCGATAAAGCGAAACGAGTTTAAGTTCTTCAGCTCAGTTCGCGTGCCTAATGCTTCACCGGGTTTGCGTACCGACACGTTACAGTCGCAGCGGAACGAGCCTTCTGCCATTATCGCATCAGAGATGCCAAGCCACGTCACCAATTGATGAATCGCTCTGATATAAGCCAGCGCCTCAGCCGCCGAACGCATATCAGGTTCGGAGACAATTTCGATAAGTGGCGTACCAGCGCGGTTCAAATCCACCCCCGTCATACCGTCAACGGCATCGTGTACCGACTTGCCGGCATCTTCTTCTAAATGCGCGCGGGTGATACCCATGCGTTTGGGGTATTCGTTTTTCTCGCCTTCATTGACCACCACATCGATGTAGCCTTCGCCAACGATTGGGTTTGCCATTTGGGTGATTTGATAGCCTTTGGGCAAGTCAGGATAAAAGTAGTTTTTACGGTCAAAGGTATTGAATAAGCCTAATTCTGCATTGACCCCGATACCGAATTTTAGTGCCCGCTCAACCACGCCGCTGTTGAGTACAGGCAAGACACCCGGCAAGCCCAAATCCACAATACTCGCTTGCGTATTGGGCTCATGACCAAAATCGGTCGGCGCACTAGAAAATATCTTACTTTCGGTATTCAACTGGCAATGAATCTCAATGCCGATGACCACTTCATAGCCATCGACGAATAGCTCTGGACGCACAGAATGGTTATCAGTGATAGAAGCGTTCATTATACTGTCTCCTTCGCAATAGCAGAATGTTGCAGGTGATGATCCGTATGCTGCTGAAATAAATGCGCAGTGGTGAGCAGTTTGCTCTCCTCCCAGTGTTTACCAATGAGCTGCAAACCTACTGGCAAGCCCTCAGCGGTTAAACCCACGGGCTGACTGAGTGCTGGCAGTCCTGCAAGGTTAACCCCAATGGTATAAACGTCGCCCAAATACATGGTAGCAGAGTCGAGATTATCACTGAGTTTATAGGCAGGCATTGGCGCGGTTGGACTGGCAATCACATCACAATGGGCAAAGGCATCCTCAAAATCTTTAATAATTAAGCGGCGCACCTTTTGTGCTTTGGTGTAATACGCATCAAAATAACCGGCGGATAAGGCATAAGTACCCATCAAAATACGGCGCTGCACCTCAGCGCCAAAGCCCTCAGAGCGTGAACGGGTGTACAAATCACTCAAATCTTTTGGATTCTCGCAGCGATAGCCAAAACGCACCCCATCAAAACGCGACAGGTTAGAGGAGGCTTCAGCAGGAGCAAGCATATAATAAGTTGCCAAGGTAATTTCAGGATTGGTAATCGTCACCTCGACGACAGTTGCCCCTAACGCTTCATATTGCTGTAAAGCGGCGCGGACGACTTTTTCAACCTCGCTATCGAGACCTTGACCGAAGTACGCTTTGGCAACCCCAATCCGTAGACCTGCTAATGGTTTATCACCCGCCGCCGCTTGGGCAGCGTTGATATCTTGTACATAGTCGGGAATATCATGCTTAATCGATGTCGCATCACGTGGGTCATGACCAACCATCGGCTGCAATAAATAAGCACAGTCTTTGGCGCTGCGCCCGATGCTGCCCGCTTGATCCAAACTTGACGCATAGGCAATCATCCCAAAACGTGAGATGCGCCCATAAGTCGGCTTAATGCCAGTCAAGCCACAAAATGAGGCGGGCTGACGGATTGAGCCACCGGTATCACTAGCCGTTGCAAGCGGTACAAAACCTGCCGCTACTGCCGCCGCACTACCACCTGATGAGCCACCGGGCACCCGCTGCAAGTCCCAAGGATTTTGTACGCTGCCATAATACGAGCTGCTATTATCAGAGCCCATCGCAAACTCATCCATATTGAGCTTACCGAGGCTAATCATCCCCGCTTTATCAATATTAGAGACGACAGTCGCGTTATAAGGCGAGACAAAGTTATGCAGCATTTTGGAGCCACAAGTCGTCAGCACACCTTGAGTACAAAAGATATCTTTATGCGCCATCGGCACACCAAGCAAAGGACGTCTATCCCCTTGCGCACGCATCTCATCCGCCGCTTGTGCTTGCGCGCGCGCCGTCTCAGAAGTACGAGTAATAAAACTATTAATCTTGCCATCCAAAGCATCAATACGCTTGAGATAGTGTTCAGTCAGCTCAAGACTGCTGAACTGCTTGTCTTGTAAGCCCGCAATCAGCTGCTGGGTACTTAAATGATGAAAATCAGACATAAGGGGTCGTCCGTCAAAATGTTAAAAGCATAAAAGAGGAGTAAATATAGGCGCTATTAGCGATATAAGTATTAAGAACAGAGCGAGTTATCACTAACATACGCTGTCATCAAGCGCTATTCCATGACTTGCGGCACCAGATACAAGCCGTTTTCTACCGCTGGTGCCATAGACTGATTGCGCTCGCGATTGATATCGTGATTAGCCACATCTGCACGCAGGTCTTGGCATGCCTCATGGATGTTAGATAATGGCGTCAGCTCTGCGGTATCGACCGATGCTAAGGTGTCCATCAACATTAAAATTTTACTAATATCATTGGCATAGCTATCGGCGGTATCTGCATCAATACCTAAGCGCGCTAAATTGGCAACTTCGAGGATTTCTTGACGGCTAACGCTGCTATCAGTTAGGGATGCCTGCTGTGACATAATTTCTCCAGTGCAAGATAAAGGGTTATGACAATAAACGGTGTGCGCTTATTATAAAGCATCTGCCGCAACTTTACAGAGCCTGCGCTACGAATAGCCCACAATCCCAACCAATCGCCTTAATGTGGATACTCATTGCCAAAACCGCCCGCTTAAGCCTAATGATTAGGGGTCATATTCTCATAAGCTTGCAAAAACAGCATTTTAATGACCCTTATTAACCCTGCACTGCACTGTATTGTATTAAATAAAAAAGATATAATATATAACGCTGTTAATTTACCAATGACGTCATAGTGACTTATTTAGTATCAATTGCTTACCCATTATCCCGTCAAATACGGTAAAGTAACGACACCCTGCTCAGTCAGAAAAATACAAATGTAGATTATTATTGCCTTTTATATAAAGAGATGATTTTTATTATAAGAGGTTTATAACCCATTCTAGCGTTCGAGAAAGAAATCCTTACTTGTTAATGCAAATATCTATGTTTTTTTTGAGCTAAGTCGGTATAATTTAGCCCAACTTCATTATTACTACTTAGGGTTGACTTATCGCACCAGTAAGTTTGGTTTACTGTGAGTGCGTCATAGTGCCCTATTTAACGCCGACGAGTAACGCCTTAGTCACCTCATTCGCCTCATTTGTAAGACGCTGGATATATTAGTCATGAACCTGTTTGG
>DAIPIF010000188.1:0-4282 GCA_036770925.1 Psychrobacter sp. | reverse complement strand
GCGCTTCACTAACGGCTATCTGATCAGGTAATTCATGACTCAAAATAATCTCACTTGGCAAATCATCGGTCACCTGAAAATAAAATGAGCTGATAAAGGCGGATAAGTTATCCGCGAGCGGCTCACTACTATCGACATCAGGAAAGTAATTCTTGCCCCCAAGCACCCGCCCGCCACGCACCGTCAGCACATTGACGCAGCTCATCCCTGCCTGACTGGCAATAGCGATAATATCCGCCTCGCCCTGCACGGTATAAACCGCTTGCTTGGCTTGGACTTCACGCAGCATGGACAACTGGTCGCGATAAAACACCGCTTTTTCAAAATCTAAGACTTCAGCGGCATTCTCCATTTTTTCAATCAAAGTGCTGTGAATATCACTAGAATCACCCTTTAAAAAACCAATGGTATTACTCACATCTTCGCTATATTCTGCAGGCGAGACCAAACCCATACAAGGCGCACGGCAACGCTTAATCTGATATTCCAAACACGGACGCTTGCGCTGCTTAAAAAAGGTATTGCTACATTGGCGCATCTGAAACATTTTTTGCATCAAGACGAGCGTTTCTTTTGCCGCATAAGCTGAGGGAAATGGTCCAAAAAATCGTCCCTTTTGATGATTGCCTTTGCCGCGACCATACGCCAGTCTGGGGTAAGGCTTATCCGCTGAAATGAACACATAAAGGTAGGACTTATCATCACGCAGCAGCACGTTATAAGGCGGACGATGCTCTTTAATCAGGTTTTGCTCAAGCAGCAAGGCTTCGGTTTCACTACGGGTAATGATGGTTTCGATATGATGAATACGCGCAACCAATGCCCGAGTTTTTGGATGGTCAATGGTTTTTGCAAAATAGCTATTGACCCGACTTTTGAGTGATTTGGCCTTGCCCACATAAAGAATATCGCCATTTTTACCCAACATTTTATAAACGCCGGGCAAGTTTGGCAGGCGCTTGATGAGATGCTTGAGACGCACTTGTCTGTCCTCGCGACTTTCTGGTTGATTGTTTTTATCAATAATACTTGATTCTATAGCTTTGACCATCGCAAACGACACTCTCAAAAAATGCTGGGATAGGGTTATTTATGGGGAATTTTAGCCCAATTGCAAGAATGCGCGGCAGCAGTAATGGCGACTATCCAAACCGTAAATACAAAAAAGCCAGCGCAAGGCTGACTTTTTTATAGCGCGTCTTTACAACTAATGACGGAAGTTCGGTAATAGCGCAGGAATACCGGGTAGCATACCAACCACAGCCATGACGCCAGTGAGCACCACAAACATCACTGTTGGGATAATCCAGCGGCTCATTTTTGAGAGATTGGCACTACGCTCTTTAGAGCCAATTAAGCCTAAGTTATCGAGTAACAAGGTAATTGACCACCCAAAGGCAGGGTTGACCAATGCCGAGGCAAAGACCACAATCGCGGCAGATTGCGTGGTTTTACCTTCACGCGTCATCTCCATGCCCGCCTCAAGTAGCGGGATAAATACCCCTACAATCAGCGCCACACACATCACCGGCTCCCAAATAGCCAAGTCCATGGGATAACCCCAAATACCAGCAATGATACAAAACAGCGCCGTTAGCAGTGCACCCGCTGGGATAGGACGCTTAGCAATCGCCGCAGGGACGATATAAGTACCCCACGATGAGGCAAAGTTAGTACCGCCTAATACTGAGCCTGCGACCTGACGAAACGAGGCACTAACCATCGTATCATCGATATCCATCAGCACTTTTTCAGTACGTTTGGGATAGCTGATTTTTTGAAACACTTGATGACCCAAAAAGTCAGGTGACCACATGGCAACCGCCAAAATAGCAAACGGCAAGACCACAATGAAGCTCTCAACCGTTGGTAGACCGAGCATCCAACCCGTGTTTTCACCCCACCAGTACATCGGGCTCATGTGCGGCAAACCCGGTGCTGTTTGGAATGAAAAAGGCGCGCCCATCGCAAAAGCAACCCCGCCACCCATAAAGCAGCTTAAGGGCACCGCAAGCCAGCGCTTATTATAATTCTCCAGCACCGCATAAAGTATAATCGTCAGCAAAATGACCGTAAAGGCAATATGTGCCATGCCAATCCCTTCTGCCCACGCAAACAGGTTTTTGACTTGCGAGGTGGTACCAATAAAGCCCAAATAGAGCAATAACCCCCCACACACGCCTTTACTGGTCAGGTTTGCCAGCAAACTGCCCCCTTTACTAATCGCTAGCAGCAGACCAAAAGCCCCAATCAGCAAACCAAAAGCCATCGGGTGACCGCCAGCGGCAACCACAATCGGAATCAATGGAATTAGCGGACCATGAGTACCGGCTAAGTTGGCAGTCGGTAGTAAAAACCCTGAAAATAGAATAATAAAAAATGAGACAATCAACAGCTCATAACGTACGTTTTCTAAGACAAAAGCCTCACCAAGACCTAATGGACCTGCGAAAGTTGCCGCAATGGCACCGACCATAACCACTTTACCAATCGTCGCTGCCATCGCAGGAATCGTATCTTCATACTCAAAACGATAATCACGGAATGGCAAGTTAGGACGCCAGCGTTTCGGCTGCATGATTTGTAATTCATGGTTGAGATAATCATCACGACTCTTAAAACTACTGCTAGGCTTATGTAAATCAACATAGCTGCCTTGTAGCGCGTCTTCGTGGTCAGAGGGGTTGGGGGTTGATGTGGGAACCTGAGTGTTACTCATCACATCTCCTTATGTTGACTGAGATTGTAGGTGTTATATCTTAACGGTTGTATCTTAGCTATTATGTCCAGCGCTAGTCCTTTATGCACTTAAAGCATCACATAAAAGTCAGAGGTCTGGCATAAATTGGCAGCCATTGTATGCTATCAACGCTTTGATTGCGAGTTTTGACTCATAAAAACAGCGATTTTATCAGCCTTTATCTCTTAAGCTTTTGATTTATATAAGCAACAACGCCCTACTTCGTTACGCTTTAAGACTGGCGATATGACCTATTTTTAATTATGATAAGGCTCTTTTGGGCAATCAGTACTGATAGAGAGTGATGGCGGCAACAACGGCTACAACTGACCTGACCCACAAAAAAATAAAAGGATAAAATATGAGTCTATTACCACAGAGTTTTGAGACATTAAAACGTAAAACTAAAAAAAATATCCTGCCACTATTCACCCCTCATCTGCTCAAGCTGCGGATTAATAGTTATGCGCCTTATGTGGGCGCGGGCATTAAAGTTGAGCGTATCAATTTAGATCAAGGCTTATGCGTCATTAGTATGGGACTAAACGCCCTGAATAAGAACTTAGTGGGCACTCAATTTGGTGGTAGTTTATATTCGATGGTTGACCCCTTTTATATGATAATGCTCATGCACCAACTCGGTAGTAGCTATGTGGTGTGGGACAAAAGCTCACATATCGACTTTGTAGCACCCGGTCATAGCAAAGTCACCGCCCGTATAAAAATTCCTGCCTCTGAAGTTGCCACGATTCAAGAGCTGGCAAAAGCGGGTGAACCAGTATTTCGGGAATACAGCACAGATATCGTTGATGAGCAACAAAAAATCGTGGCGACGGTCACTAAGACCCTTTATATCCGTTTGCGTAAGCACAGCAAATCCAAAGAGCAAAGCAGCCGCATCGAGCTTAATCAGTCATAGCGTCCGCTAAAAGGTCAATGGCGACACTTTTAAAAACGACGCTCTTAAAAACCATTTTAAACATTTTAAACATTTATTTTAAAAGCGATAGATACAAAAACCCCAATCTAGCCTTCGCATAGATTGGGGTTTTGTCTTTTTTGGTACGCCTACTTATTAATATAATAAACCTATAAATAAGGGCTTGTCGCTCACTAATAAAGCAATGGCTTTATTTAGCAGCTACTTTTTTTGCTGGGCGCGCACTAAGCTTTTCGCGGATACGTGCTGATTTACCAGAACGCTCACGTAAGTAGTATAGTTTCGCACGACGAACTGCGCCGCGACGTTTCACTTCAATGCTATCCACAATAGGGGAATGCAATTGGAAAGCACGCTCAACACCAACGCCGCTTGAGATTTTACGCACGGTGAATGCTGAGTTTAGACCGCGGTTACGCTTAGCGATAACCACGCCTTCAAATGCCTGCAGGCGCTCGCGCTCGCCTTCACGAACCTTTACTTGAACCACGACAGTGTCGCCAGGGCTAAAGCTTGGGTGCTCACGTAATTGAGCGTTTTCGATGACTTGAACCAATGGATGCTTGTTGCTCATGAGAGTTATCTCCTCACATTAGATAATA
>DAIPIF010000187.1:0-4285 GCA_036770925.1 Psychrobacter sp. | reverse complement strand
GACCGAAGCCACAATAATCGCATCACGGCGCTCAAGCAGCGCCCGCGTCGCTGACAAGCGCATCTGGTCAATATGGTCGTTGATGGCACTGTCTTTTTCGATAAAGGTATCACTTGCGGCGACATAAGCCTCGGGCTGATAGTAGTCGTAATAACTGACAAAATACTCTACCGCATTATTGGGAAAAAACGCTTTAAACTCGCCATATAACTGCGCGGCAAGGGTCTTATTATGCGCCATGATAATCGTGGGCTTTTGGCATTCGGCAATCACTTTTGCCATCGTATAAGTCTTACCAGAGCCCGTCACACCAAGTAGCAGCTGCTCATCCATGCCTGCATTGATGCCCTTTACCAGCTTGGCAATCGCTTGCGGCTGGTCACCCGCCGGCTTAAAGTCAGTGACCATCTCAAAGGCACGGCTCGATATTTGCGTCCCCGACGCATTGACCCCACTGATTTCAGCTTCGCCTTGCAACTGAGTGGCGAGTTGATTTAACTGACGCGATGAGCGCGGTTCAGGCATACGCATAATGGCTGTCTTCCTAATTTTTATAATGAGCTAAGCTGTTATAAAGAGCTCAGGTTTATAACAAGGTGGGGGCTTTTGGGGAGGTTTTAAAGGTCATTATGGCGATAATTTGGGGCGATAGTTTTAACTATTTATGCTCTGAAGCATACTCATCATAAGTCTCTATCGCTGCGCCTGATGCCGATTTTGATAACAAAACTCTACTACAACGGTCATTTCCCCCATTAACTTCCCTAACATAAGAGCCTAAAAATTTATCCTCATAAAAAAGTCACCGTTATCGGTGACTTTTTTATGAGCGCGGCAAATGATTGATTATGAGGAACCAATTATGTTTTCAATATTACAACTGGGACGGCTTGAGCCTTCCATCCGCGAGTTTTTGCGCTCTAAGGCGGCATCAAAGCGGCACTGTTGCAGGGGCGTTTGGATATCGAGCGCTGGAATGGGCGTCGGTTTACCATTATCATCGATAGCAACCATGGTAAAGTAGCAGCTGTTGGTATGGCGTACGGTACGGGCGCGCACATCTTCTGCCTCAACCCGAATGCCAATTTCCATCGAGGTTCTACCGACATAGTTGACACTGGCAGCAAAAGTCACCAACTCGCCGACATAGATAGGCTCACGGAACATCACCTGATCAACGGATAAGGTCACCACATAATTACCACTATAGCGACTGGCACAGGCATAAGCGACTTGGTCCAGCATCTTGAGTAAATCACCCCCATGCACGTTACCAATGAAGTTTGCCATATCAGGCGTCATCAGTATCGACATGTATAACTCATGATTGAGTGGCGCTTTTTTGGCGGTAGAGCTGGTATTTAATTGTGGCATAGGATCCTCTATTGATAGTGACTATTCATCATTAAATTTAGCATTAAATTCATCATTGAAGTCATCGTTAATGTAAAATACATTAATGCCAGTGTAACGCAAATCATGCCAATGATAATAGTGCCTCTTGAGTAATGAGGGTCATCTCAGTGATTGTGCGCGTAAGCTGTCATTTAAGCCAACCACTCAAAGCGATAGGCCAGCCACGCCACTGCCGCACTGACTGTACCTGTCAATAATCCACCCCATATAAAATCAACCACTGCCGCATCTAAAGTGTAGCCTTTAAACAGTGCCAAACTGGTGAAATCATACGTCCCATACGCCATTAAACCAATCAGAGCACCCAATAAAAAAATAGTCCCAAGGGAGCTATTAGCTTTTATTTGGGGATACAAAATCAAGATGCACAGCGCCAATAGATAAAACATATAAAACACGCCAGCAGCAATCATATTGGGTTCAGCAGCGAGCAGATGCCCGATACGTTTTTCGTAAAACAAGCCTGTCATCGTCTTGAGCCATACCGCATCAATCCCCAAAAATAGGGCGACCGCAGCAAGATAAATATAGACATAACCCATGATAATATCCTTTTATGATGGCGACATAGTGACAACTAAGCAGCACTTACTTTTGACTGTATGCTTAGCTTGATAATGATAAATTAAATAGTCAGCACTCAACCAATAAGTGCTAAACGATTGCTGCATGGGCGCTAGGTAAATCAGAAAAGTGCAGCGTGTCAATGTTGTCGGGCTTCACTGCCGTCACTTGCACCACCCCTATCGTGCGCTCCAAAAACCCACCCTCGCAGTAGCAAAAATAAAACGCCCACAGCCTGATAAACGCCTCGTCATAACCCAGCGCTTTGATATCTTCGCGCTGTGCCATAAATGCCGTACGCCAATCACGCAAAGTATACGCATAATCAAAGCCATAATCATGTAATTGCTTGATGACCATATCGGTCTGCTCAGTAAACTGGGTGATCAGTTCTTGATTGGACAGCAGGCAACCACCGGGGAAGATGTGGGTCTGGATAAAATCCACTGAATTCAGATAGGCTTGATAGTTTTGGTCATTAAAAGTGATGGCTTGTAGCACCATAAGCCCTGTTGGCTTGAGCAAGCTATTACACTTGGCAAAAAATACTGGCAGATACTCATGACCCACAGCTTCAATCATCTCGATGCTTACTAGCTTGTCATACTGCCCCGTTAGCTCGCGATAATCTTGTTTTAATAAGGTGGTTTTATCCTGTAGCCCTGCCGCCTCAACGCGGCGCTCTGCTTCTTTAAATTGCGCATCCGATATGGTGGTAGTGGTCACCTGACAGCCATAATGGCTAGCGGCATAAAGCGCAAAGCCGCCCCAACCAGTACCAATCTCAAGCACATGGTCAGCGGCGGTAAGCTGCAAACGCTGACAAATCAGCGCAAGCTTATGCTGCTGCGCCTCGCTCAGCGTGGCATCTGGCGTTGGATAGACGGCGGATGAATACATCATCGTATCGTCCAAAAAGCGCTGATACATGGCATTACCTAAGTCATAATGCGCTAAGATATTGGACTTGGCATTGGCTTGGTCATTGCTACGTAGCTGATGTTTGGCGCGCTCTAGCGCCTTATTTAGCCCAGCATAGCGGCTCTCTAAATTCTCTAATACCGCCAAATTACGCGCCGCCAAACGTATCAGTCCAGTCAAATCATCAGTATCCCATTCCCCATCGATATAGCTATCAGCCAAAGCAATAGAGCCGCCGAATAGTAGCTGACGATAGACACTACTACGATGAACCATCAAAGTAATGTCCAAAGCATGACGACCTACTATTGAGCTACTGGGTGGTTTTATCGAAGTACCTGTAGACGCTTTTCGGCTTGTCCCAAAGGTATGAATGTGTGGCATAGCCTCACCAAAATCCTCAATGAGGGTCAGGCTACCAAACTGCAGATGTTTTAAGGCGCGAAATATCACCTGTCTTGCCACAAAATTCACGCTATGATTTAGTGGTTTTGAAAAAGCACTGTCATTAATAGCTTGACTCATACGAGCGCTCATTTTTTCTAACTTGGAGGTCGGCGTACTTCGATCAGTCGGTCTGGCTGGCATAGGGGCAATATCCTTTTTGCACTTTGGATGTGAGAGGGCTTGCTGTTTTTAGGGTATTAAGTTTGGATTTTGAGCAAGCGTTTTGAGCTTTGGATTTTGATACATGGACATTAGTTTTTACTTATTTTTCTTGTTGCTGACTGTCTGCCAGCTTTTCATCATAATTGATATAAGGCACTTTTTTGATGGCATACAGCTTAAAGGCGTGCCAATAAATACGGCTTAGTGAAGTCATATTCATCAAGGGGTTTTGTCTCAAGCTCTGCTGCACACTATCAGCGCTCATGGTAATGCCCGTCATTTTGATGCCGGTTTTGAGCACGTCGCCGCGCCCATCACTGATATCAATAGCGATACGAACTTGTAAAGTATTATCTTCTCGTTGCTGGTTTTCTTGTGTCAGGTCTCGTTGTTTTACGGAAACTTGCCAGCGATATAACTGGTCAATAGGATTAAACGGCGACACATGAAAGTTTTTATGATGACAAAACTGGGTCTCTGCCCCGTCTAATAAAAATCCATAATAATGGCGCTTATTCCACGGGGTGTTAGACACCTCGGCGAGTAGATGGGTCGGTGTTTGGCGTTTATCAAAACCGAGATAAAAGTTCACGGGGCTAAAATAAATACCGACATTGCGGCAAACCAGCATCCCTATCATGTCGCCTGTTGGGGCGCTACCCGTTTGCTCAATGAATTTATCTCTCAAACGCTGCTCAAACGCTTGCACAGCATGAATATCGCCAGCGGTTTTGTTAACCTTACCTTTGCTAGTCGTATCCTTAACGCTATCGGC
>DAIPIF010000186.1:0-4305 GCA_036770925.1 Psychrobacter sp. | reverse complement strand
TGCATGGAGCAAGGCTGGGTGGTCGATGGGGTGATGAGTCAGAGTCTGACGCAAGCAGCAGAGCTGTGGAAATTGCGCGAATATATCTCGGAGACTATCTCCGTATTTACCCCGTATAAAAACGATGTGTCGGTCTTAATCAGTCACGTGCCTGCATTTATTGAGGAGATTGACGCGATTGTCAGCCATAATTATCCTGACTTTGAGGTCTGCTGGTTTGGGCATATCGGCGATGGTAATTTGCATCTGAATATCTTAAAGCCTGAGAATATGACTAAAGATGATTTCTTTACTGAATGTCAAGTTGTCAATAAATACGTCTTTGATACCGTACAAAAATATGGCGGCTCAGTCTCCGCTGAGCATGGCGTTGGCATGACCAAAAAGCATTATTTGCACTACAGCCGTAGCGAGACGGAGATTGATTATCTAAGAGCGGTCAAAAAGGTTTTTGACCCCAATAATATTATGAACCGTGGCAAGATTTTTGATATGTAGGCTTATGTTACGCTATTAATTAAACATCAACCCTCAGCCCTAAATAAGACGCGTGCCTTGAAGGTTTGCGTCTTTTTTACTAGCGCCGTTTCATAAGCATAAAAAATAGCTCACAAAATCACAGTAAATCGTTACCCCCTTAAACTGGCATTAGCGCGGCAGCTTGCTATCATAGCGAACGACATCGCCGTTAATCTTCATCCGTGCAACATTTACACCTTCAAAATCCATAACAGGAATATCATGAGTAATATCGAAAAATTAGACGACTTACATTTAACGATTGCCGAAATTAAGAAAAAAGACTATCCGCAATTAAAAAACCTGATGGATAGAGTTTATGTCAATCTAGGTGGCGCGTGGTCAAAAACCACCATTCACTCTTTAATTGATGCCTTTCCAGAAGGGCAAATTGCGTTGTTTGACCACGACCAATTAATCGGTATGGTGCTGTCGGTACGTGCCGATTATGCCAAGTTTTCTAACCCGCATACTTATGATGACTTAATTGGGCTCAAAGAGATTATCAAAGACGATCCCGATGGCGATGCGATTTATGGTCTTGATGCGCTCATTGACCCTGATTATCGTGGCTATCGTTTGGGACGCCGTCTGTATGATGCGCGTAAAGAGCTGTGTCGCCAACTGAATCTGCGCGCGATTCTCGCCGGTGGACGTATTCCTAATTATCATAATCATCAGGATTTAACCCCAGGTGAGTATATCGAGGCGGTAGAATCGCGGGAGATTCACGACTCGGCACTGTCGTTTCAGCTGTCCAACGGCTTTATTGTTAAGCGCATATTGACCGGTTATTTGCCTGATGATGCGCAGTCAAAAGGCTTTGCGACCTTGCTTGAATGGGCAAATATTTATTATGAGCCCAAAGATTATAAGCCCAATACGCGCAAGTCTGAGGTACGAATTGGCGGTATTCAGTGGCAGATGCGTGAGGTCGAGTCACCTGAGGAGCTGTTGCAGCAAGTTGAGTTTTTTGTCGATATCATGGCGGATTATAACTCTGACTTTGCCTGCTTACCGGAGTTTTTTAACGCGCCGTTGATGGGACTTGCCGATTCCACTGACCAAAACGTTGCCATTCGATTTTTGGCAGGTTATACCGAGTGGTTCAAAGATGAAATCTCGCATTTGGCGGTCAGCTATAACGTCAACGTCATCACCGGCTCCATGCCGCTGCTTGATGAGGACGATACCTTATATAACGTCAGCTATTTATGCCGCCGTGATGGTACGGTTGAGGAGCAGCGCAAAATCCATATCACGCCGCATGAGCGTAGTGCGTGGGTCATCGAGGGCGGCGATAAAGTGCAAGTGTTCGATACCGATGCAGGACGCATTGGTATTTTGATTTGTTATGATATTGAGTTTCCAGAGCTGGCACGTTTGATGGCGCTCGATGATATGGATATTTTGTTTGTGCCGTTTTGGACAGATACTCAAAATGGCTATTTGCGCGTGCGCCACTGTGCTCAAGCGCGTGCTATTGAAAACGAGTGTTATGTGATGATTTGCGGCTCGGTGGGTAACTTGCCACAGGTTGAAAGCCTCGATATTCAGTATGCGCAGTCGTCTATTTTTTCGCCCTCAGATTTTGCCTTTCCACACGATGCGATTATGGCTGAAACCACCGCCAATACGGAAATGGTATTCTTTTCTGACTTAAACTTAGATAAGCTGATTCATGTGCGTAATGAAGGTTCAGTGCACAACTTACTCGATCGCCGTGATGACTTATTTAGCTTAAAGTGGAAGAAAAAATCACGTATTGCCGCCAGTAAGCTCGATAATGACGCGCGCCGTGAAAACTCAGGCAGCGTCCATAGCGGTAAGTCATTACAAGACCGTGCACAAAAATCTTAGGCTGATATTAGCGCTGATAAACATCCCTTTTTTCTCTAATAATACGGCTGACCTTCAGCCGTTTATTTTTATCTTCCTTTTATTCTCTTGACGATAAAGAAGTAACTATTATGACTGGAGATATCTCTGAACCAGAGCTCACGGCTACGCTCAAAAAAAGCCCGCAGCAAAAGCTATTTGCCGTGCTCAAAACCATTTTGCTCTATGGCATTATTTTTATGGTGATTTATAGCGCGGTCAACTGGTGGCGGCAGCCAGTGATGCCCACCCATCCACAATTGCAACTGACCGATTATCAAGGACAAACGGTCGATTTGGCAGCGATGAGCGCAGATAAACCAACGCTGGTTTATTTTTGGGGAACGTGGTGCCCGATATGTAGTGTCACCTCGCCCACTATCAATAAACTGGCGGCTAGTAATCATTATCCAGTGGTCACTATTGCGGTCAAATCTGGTAGCCCGCAACAATTGCAGCGCTACCTTAATGAGCACAATTATCGCTTTACCACGATTAATGATGAAGAAGGCGCGGTTTTTGCCGATTGGCAAGGACAAGTAACGCCCTCTTATGTGATTTTAAAAGACGGCGAGATGACCCAAGGATTGACAGGGATTCAGCCTTTATGGTCACTTAAATTAAGACTGTGGCTCAGCTCGCTTTGATGGCAGCGGCGCGCCTTGGGGTAGGACACGCGCCATGAGCGCTATTGACAAGGGCACGGCGGCGCTGATACTTCAGATACGTTTTGGCGCTGTAATACACTTTTTTGGCAAAAATCGCAACTAAAACTATAGCTTACAGAGACAGCCCTTTTTACCCTACTGCTTTTGACATATAATAGCTTTCATTTTCATTGTTATTTAATAAACAAGCACCCCATACCAAAACCCTTTTATATCAAAAACAAACCTTTTATGGCTGACCATTCTATGACCGACTCTATCGACTATAAAGACACTCTGAATCTTGCAGATACTGTGTTTCCTATGCGTGCTAACTTGGCAAAGCGTGAGCCTGACTGGCTAGCGGCGTGGGAGGCGGATGGCATTTATCGTAAAATTCGTGACGCACGCGCTGGAGCAAATAAATATATTTTGCATGATGGTCCTCCATACGCCAATGGGCAAATTCACTTGGGTCATGCGGTCAATAAAGTCATCAAAGACATCATCGTCAAGTCAAAAACCTTGTCAGGCTTTGATGCGCCTTATGTGCCAGGTTGGGACTGCCATGGTCTGCCCATCGAACAAAAGGTCGAAGCTAAAGTGGGCAAAGTGGGTCAAAAAGTGTCGGCGACTGAATTTCGTGGTCTGTGCCGTGAGTATGCCAGTACCCAAATTGAGCTACAAAAAGCGGACTTTAAACGCTTAGGTATCTTTGGCGATTGGGATAATCCTTATCTCACCATGAACTTTGCCCAAGAAGCTAATATCGTGCGCGCCCTTGCCAAAATTTATGAAAACGGTCATGTCACGCGTGGCATGAAACCGGTTAACTGGTGCTTAGACTGTACCTCAGCATTGGCAGAAGCAGAAGTAGAATATCAAGATAAAGCGTCTGATGCGATTTATGTCAGCTTTGATGTATTGGGTACGAACCAGCTTGCCGCATTAGCAGATATAGACGGCACTATCGCGGCGGTGATTTGGACGACGACGCCTTGGACCTTGCCTGCAAACCAAGCGATTTCAGTACATCCAAAGCATGACTATAGTGTGGTTGCCACGTCAAAAGGCAATCTACTACTGGCGACTGATTTGGTTGAAACGGCTTTAACTGAGCTAAAGCTTGAGAGTCAAGGCGTGCTGGCGACCGTATTAGGGCGTGAGCTTGAAGGTTTGCAGGCGCAGCATCCGCTGATTAGCGCTCGTCAAGTGCCGCTCATTTTAGGTGAGCATGTGACCACCGATAGCGGTACCGGTC
>DAIPIF010000185.1:0-4314 GCA_036770925.1 Psychrobacter sp. | reverse complement strand
GATGATAACAACATTGACATGCCATTCCCGCAGCGCAGTGTGCATGTCAAAGGCTTAGATCAGGTGATGACTCAGATGGAACAATCGCAAAAACCATCCAGCACTAAAGAGCCCATCAATCAAAAATAACGCGCTCAGATAGTCAAGGCTAAAGGCGAGTTAAGTCAAGGCTAAGGGATACTTAAGGTCAATAATACTTAAGTGAAATGAGATTAAATGTTAGCTATAAGGATTGGGCAGCGCCAAACTTGCCAAAATAGCAATTTCAAACTGCTCCATCTCCTCTTGCTGCATCTGCCCAAGCTCATGGTCAAAACCTAGCAGATGCAGGATACCATGTACCAATAAATGGCTGATATGTTGGCTGATAGATTTGTGTTGCTCCGCCGCTTCACGCACGATGACCTCATGGCAGATAATCAGCTCACCAAGTGGCAGCATAGGCATCAGCTCAAATAGTGCCGCTGGCAGGTCGCTGGGATAAGATAAAATATTGGTGGCATAATCCTTACCACGCGCCTCTAAGTTGAGCGCTTGCCCCTCTATCGCGTCAGTCACATAAATATCGATAGCTTTGGGTTTAGAGTGCCATTGTTCACTATCCATATCTGCAAAGTAGGGCAGGATAACACCACTTGTCACTTGCTCATTGATATAGTCAAGAGTGGCTATCGCTATTGATAATAGCTGTGCTTCATTATAACAACTATCAATGACTGCCTGCTCAAGCTGCTCATTGGCTTCAATACTGAGCTGGACTGCTTGCATAGTGATAACGTTTGTATCCTGTACGTCGGTTTTATCGCTATCATTGCCATGTAGACGAGGATTGTGAGGTGAGCTCATAGCTATTTTTCCTTATAATACTTAATCTAATTAAGATAAGCTTAACAGTTTGGGCGAGACTACTTTAAAATAAATACTTTAAATATCAGTAGGTTAAATATCAGTAGTTTAAATATCAATGCCAAGCCCAAAAGGTATATGATACCCTAAATGAGCAAAAGCGTTTGATACAAGCAGAAAATATCGAATAAGCGTTTCAGTACGCACATACCAGTACTGCCGATACTGCCGATTATGGTTTTGTGGCGCCATCATAAGTCATAGCGATTATCCGCGCTCAAGTGCAGGGCAGGCGTGCTTGGCTACGGCGAGTTTGGCGTGGTGCTGATGATAGATAATAGACGGCAGCATCTTTGGCGACACTAAAGTAGTATCAATGGCGATATATGAGCAAGTAGAGGTATTGAATTATGCGAGCGCACCCACCATGTCAGCTATTCTGGTTATCGTAGGTATGATAAGGGTGACGCTCATCTAGAGGTCATCGCTTGAATTGAGCATACGCCCTAATAAACCCACTAAAAAAGAGAGACTATAATGTCCGATAAATTTATAAAATCTAGAGCCGCCATCGCTTGGGGACCAAAGCAGCCACTTACCATCGAAGAAGTGGATGTGATGCTGCCACGTAAGGGCGAAGTATTGGTCAAAATCGTCGCCAGTGGCGTCTGCCATACCGATGCCTTTACCTTATCGGGTGAAGACCCAGAAGGCGTGTTCCCTGCCATCTTAGGTCATGAAGGCGGCGGTATCGTTGAGCAAATCGGTGAAGGTGTGACCAGCGTTGCCGTGGGCGACCACGTGATTCCTTTATATACCGCAGAATGTGGCGTGTGTAAATTCTGTACCTCAGGCAAAACCAACTTATGCTCAGCGGTACGCGAAACCCAAGGCAAAGGTCTGATGCCCGATGGCACCACACGCTTTTATAAAGACGGTCAGCCGATTTATCACTATATGGGCTGCTCAACCTTTTCTGAATACACGGTTTTGCCAGAGATATCCTTAGCCAAAGTTAATAAAGAAGCGCCATTAGAAGAAGTCTGCTTACTCGGCTGCGGCGTGACCACGGGCATGGGCGCGGTCATGAATACTGCCAAAGTTGAAGCGGGCGCAACGGTCGCCATCTTTGGGCTGGGCGGCATCGGACTCTCAGCGGTCATCGGTGCCCAAATGGCAAAAGCCAGTCGCATCATTGCCATTGATATCAACGAGAGCAAGTTTGCGCTTGCCAAAAAGCTCGGCGCAACCGACTGCATCAACCCAAAAGACTATGATAAGCCTATTCAGGATGTCATCGTTGAGCTGACGGATGGCGGCGTCGATTATTCGTTTGAGTGTATCGGTAACGTCGACGTCATGCGCTCAGCGCTTGAGTGCTGCCATAAAGGCTGGGGCGAGTCGATAATTATCGGTGTCGCAGGTGCAGGTCAAGAAATCTCCACCCGTCCCTTCCAATTAGTGACTGGTCGCGTCTGGCGCGGTTCAGCATTTGGCGGGGTAAAAGGTCGCAGCGAGTTGCCTGATTATGTTGAGCGTTATCTGGCAGGCGAGATTCCACTGAATGACTTTATTACTCATACGATGCCATTAGAGGGCATCAATGACGCCTTTGAGTTGATGGAAAAGGGCGAGAGTATTCGCACAGTGATTCATTTTGACAAATAAACTGCGTGAATGGTTATTATAAGATAAAAAATGCCGCCCCATAAGGAGCGGCATTTTTTATCTTGAAAATATAGCACTCTAATTTTGCATAGTTGCCAATTATTGTCGGATATTTTTATAATCCTCCAGCTCTTGAGCGCCACTAATCAGGTGACCTTTATTAATGAGAAGCTCAGATGATTGGTTATCAACAGAATAGTTAAATGCTGGTTTTACAAAGTAGGGGTGTCCTCACTTGAGAGGGTATTAAAGCTTAAATGCTAAAGCGTAAACCTGAGGTATTGAGTGCCCAAATAAGCTCGACGAAAGCGCGACTATTGGTCAAAGGCTCACCATCTAAAATCAGAGTATAACCGGCACCATCAATCCATAAAAATACAAAGCTGGTTTCTGGAATTAATAAATCCACTTGCTTAAAAAACGAAATAGCTTGGCTTTCAACTGCCCAGCCGCGTTGTTTTTGGCGCAGCATAAATCCTGAAAAGTCAGCCGCCGCCACACTAAGCATATCCGCCTCTTCTTGGCTGTAGCCAATACGTGCCAAACAGAAGCCTTCATCAGAGCCGATAGCCGCGCGGCGCTTACCGGATAAGCTTGCGACCACATAAGGCAAAAACTGATCCAACGGTAGATTAGGTGCTGGCAAGAAGACTGATAGCTGCTCAATCCAACCTTGTTCCAAAAACTCCTCAATCCACAGCTCAGAGTAAGTTTCAAACCAAACAGCAGCGAGCATCGTCTCATTTTCTGACAGCAGCGCTTGTAGAGACAACTGTTTTTCAGAAGGCTCATTTTGAGAAAAAGCTTCAAAGACACCAGCAGGTGTCAGAGTGATATATGTTTTATCAGCATTTAAGGAGGTCATAAAGGCTACCGTTTGAGTCAGTGTTTATCATAAAACCACTTATGCAGGGTATGATAATAATAAAGTGGGGTCGGCTATTCTTCGTCGTCAATGTCATCGTCGACAGTTTTAGATAGGGTCAGTTTATGTTGGCAAGTATTCCAGCGTTTATCAAATACCCAATCACTCTTGCCTAAACGAAACCAAACCAATGAAAAAGCCAAACGGTCATGACGTGCCAGACAGTGAGTAAAAAAGTCATCCTCGATACGCTCAATGGTATCCCAGTCTTCGTTATCACGGGCAGTCATCAGGGTATTGGTAATATCTTTAGCCACCTTTGTGGCGTCATCCGTACTGATACGCAGGCGGTTGCCATATAGGTTTAAAGAGGGTGATACCAGTATACTCCAGCGCGTTGCTAATACGCTACTACGTTGGATATAGTCCAGTTTATTAATACAGTCGCGAAAGGCATCCACAATTTGCGGTTGCAGTCGGTCTTTTACTTGCAGAAAGATGTCTTCAATATCGTAAGGCACATCGTACCAGCAGCTATAAAAAAAGTCTGCCAGTGCACCTTGAACGGGTTCTCTCTCATCGAGTAGCATAGCGGCATCAATACGCTTTTCATGAAACGAGCGGTCATTGGGTGCCAAAAATACTTTACGAGAATAATAACGAAAAGCCTGACGAGCTGCCAGTTCTTCCTCTTCAGCAAGCGTTAAGTCGTTCATGACAGTGTCCTTGATATGGTAATCGGCAATACTAGGATACATTTAATCCCGCTGATACTATAGCATAGTAATATTTGTTGACTACTATCTAAATAATAATAGCCAACAATATATTTTAGATAATGTCAGTGCTGCTGGTGCTTACTCAAAACTAATCTAGCAACGTCTGCATCAAATCAATCATAAACTCCGCACCTTCTTCATCCATCGCCTCAAAGC
>DAIPIF010000184.1:0-4376 GCA_036770925.1 Psychrobacter sp. | reverse complement strand
AGCGTTTGTCCTTGCCATGTGCCGCCATTAGCCAGCAGCGCGTAGACCCGTGCCAACGCCTGTGCCGACGCGACCCCATTAGCCGCCGGAATAATCGCTTGCAGCGTTTGCCTATCATGATAATCAATCGGCTGCCTATTTGCAGGCACGAGCGCGGCTCTATAATTATTGGCATGGATAGCGCTATGGTCAAAATATAATTGATTAATTTGTATCGTACTTAGTTTATCGGTCGCGACATCAGTGGCAAGCGGTTGCCAACGCTGATAACTTGGCAAGCTAGTATAGGTATTTAAAGTTTGCTCGGAGTCTGGCTTTAACGTCGGTTTATGGCGTCTACTGCGCAGCTCTGAGCTCTTATCAGCGTTTTTATTAACAGGCTCAAAATCTTTGACCAGCTTTGCCACTTGATGGACTTTATCCTCAGGCACCCCAAAGTAGCAGCTATCGGCAATACCTAGCGGCTCGGTTAAATAAAACCGTAGCGCAGCCGCCAACGTCATATGGGATGCCGCCTCTATCAAGCCGCCCAGTATCCAACCATACACTAAAGCACTATAGGCGCTCTGATATTTATCAGCAGCGTCAGGCGCGGTCGGCGGCATCGCGGCAACGGTTGTCAGCATTGCTTGCCAATTAAGTAAGGTCTCACTGTCAACATCAAGCGTACTAATGGCAAATAAATCCGCTTGGTGCGACAGCAGCGCCCGCAAGGTAATATCCCCTTTGCCATTGGCAGCAAAGTCAGCCCAATAACTGGCAATAGTAGCATCATAATCTAGCAAGCCCTTTGATACCAATACATGAACCAAAGTGGCGAGCACGCCTTTACCCGTAGAAAAATTCAGCGATAAGGTATCCGCCTGCCACGGCATATCTGCTTGCGCCATACCGATACTGGCTTGCGCCATACAATTATCGCCTTGATAAACCACGATAGCGCCGCCTGCGGGCGCGTCATCAAGTTGCAATTCTGACAATAGTTGCTGTAACTGCTGCTGGATATCGGCATTGACAGTGATAAAATCAGAATTTTGAGAGCGGTTATTAGCCTTATTATCTGGCATCGTGCCTCCATTGGTTATTATCTTATTAATATTTTAGGCTGACTGTATTACGCTTAATAATGCGCATGCTAATACAAAATAGGCGACCCGTTGGTCGCCTGTTTTATGATTGTGTTTAAGTTTATGTATCAATCATCGCATGCCCTAACGCGGTACTAATAAGCGATTGTGTACTTCTTGCTCTAAACTGGTCAAGCCGTGACTACGTCCACGCTCCATAGCGGTATCCATTTTACGCCCCCGCAGCCAGCCTGCCCGCAGTGCCATCGCCGCCCCAGCACGATTGCCAGAACCACAGTGCATAACGGTTTTTTTGCCATGATGCTGACGTAATATATTATCAAACGCCAGTATTTTGAGCTGTTTTAAATCATCAGCGCCCTTGATCGGTAGGTGCTCATAAGCCATGCCTGCTTGCGTAACCGCAGCAGCCTCATCAAACGCCAGCTCTTCATCAGACTGTAAATTAATGACCAGCTCAACGCCTGCTTTTACTAAAGCGGCGATTTTTTCTTCATCGAGCGCCCCACAAACAATAGTTTGTTCATCAGGACGAAAATAAGGCTGTAAGGCATCAGTCAAGTTGACACCGTTATCAACTTCTACGGACAAATTATCGGTTAGTATTTCAGTATTTTGAGTCATAATCTTAATATTTAGGTACTATTAGGGTTTAGGGAATGCTTATCAGGGATGCTTAAAGCGCCAACAAGCCCGTTAAGGTTAAAATAAATCGTCGCGTGCTTTGTTTATTGTTCAGCGAATACTCTGCCGTTACTCTTCTGCCGTTATTCTTCTGCTGCTAATAACTTAATCACGCCAGATAAATGTGGCTTATCATTTTTGGCGCTATACAAACCGAAAACGCAGGCATCTTCTGACTGCTCAAGCTTACTGACAGGTTCGGCAATCAGCTCAACTTCTGATGGCAAAAAGATAGGCAATTTAAAAGAAACCTGCGCTGTGCAAGCCTCAGGCAGCTCGCCCATCATCGCCAAACATTTGGCTTTTGACCACATACCATGAGCAATAGCTTTTGGAAAACCAAAGGCGCGTGCTGATAAAGGATGCAGGTGAATGAGGTTAAAATCACCTGAAATAAAGGCATAACGACGACCGATGTCTTCAGGTACTTCAAAGATTTGGTGTACGCCTTTTTCATCTACCATAGGCTTGACGGTTATTGGGCGCGGTTTACTTTTTAGGGCTGCACTATCGGGATTTTTGCCACGTGCCAGATACGTTGAGATACCTTGCCAAATGATATCTTCTTGCGATTTTACGGTGGTCACAAAGTCAAACTGCTGACCTTGGGCATGGTCACGCAAATTGTCAAAAGACACCGACATAGAGACGGTCTCACGCTCACCAATAGGGCGATATTGGGTCACACTATTATCGACATGTACCAAACCTAACATCGCAAATGGGAAGGGCTCTTTGACCATCATATTCATCTGTAGCGTCTGCGAGAGCACCGCAAAATAAGTAATCGGCACTTTACCATTTTCTAAAAATCCGCAGATTTTACGGTAATCTTTTAGATTACTTTGGTCAATATGTAAGCCATCAACCGAATAAGTGGCTTGTGGCAGCGCATCTTTACTGACTTTTTTATGGTCACCGATGGGTAACAGGCTTTTGACAATATTAGCGTAAGTGGTATGCGCTTTTGGCAACGCATCAAAGTGTTTATCTGACATAAATCAATCCTAGGTGAGGCTGGGGCAAACTATCCATGAGCAGCCGTGCGCTATTTAAACCAACTATTTTACAGTATTTTAAGACCCATTTCATAACTCTCGCACCCAAAGGCGTGCTGAAATTGGTTACAAAATAAATAGTCATAGATAATAAAAGGCTAAATAAGACCGTTAATGGCTACTAATAATCTTATTTAGCGCTACTATTTTAAAACATGGGTATTTTTATCATAAAAAAGCCACCTATAGGCAGCTTTATTATAGTTAATGAGTAACTTTTGATGAACTATTCGTTATTATTTAGCGTGACTTATTAATAACTCCTGATAAGTGAGGGTCAAACGCTAAGCGCCAAGCAAGCTTTGACCACAAACACGTACGATATTGCCATTGAGACCCGCGGCGGCAGGCGATGCTAACCAAGCGATGGTTTCGGCGACATCAATAGGTAAACCGCCTTGGCTCATCGAGTTCATACGGCGACCGGCTTCACGAATTGCAAAAGGAATGGCTTCGGTCATTTGGGTTTCGATAAATCCTGGGGCTACGGCGTTGATGGTCATGCCTTTGTTAGCAGCGGCGAGCTGCTTGGCGGTGGCATCCACCAAGCCAATGACACCCGCTTTTGAGGTGGCGTAATTAGACTGACCTAAGTTACCGGCGATACCCGAGATGGACGAGACGCAAACGATACGCGCGTTATCTGCCAAAACCTTATTGTCTAGCAAATAGCGATTGAGCTTAGCGATACTGGCAAGATTAATATTGATGACCATATCCCATTTTTGCTCATCCATTTTTGCCAAAGTTTTATCACGGGTTATGCCCGCATTATGAATAATAGCGTCGAGTCCGCCACGCTGTTGAGCCGCTTCTGCAATCTGCTTGCCCGCCTCATCATTGGTGATATCAACCATCAAGGTTGAGCCACTGATTTCGCTTGCAACTTTTTGTAAATCCGCTTGCTGCTGCGGCACATCCAGACAAATCACATGCGCCCCTTCACGCGCCAATACTCGCGCAATCGCCTCACCGATACCGCGGCTTGCGCCAGTCACGAGCATCGTTTTACCGGCTAGTGGCTGTGTCCAATCGATATCAAGTACCGCGCCGGTATCGATACGCACCACTTGACCTGAGACATAAGCTGAACGGGCTGAGGTGAAAAAACGCAGGCTTGAGTCAAGATTTTGCTCAGCACCTTCGGCAACATAAAGCAGTTGCGCGGTGATACCGCGTTTGAACTCTTTACCGATAGACTTTACAAAGCCCTCGAGTGCGCGCTGCGCCAATGCGGCATCGATATCATCAATCCGCTCTGGCGTACGTCCTACGATGACCACTCGACCTGAGTTTTCAATACGCCGCGCCACAAAATGAAAAAACTCATACACTTGCTTTAGCTCATCAGCATTACTGATATTACTGGCATCAAATAACAGTACTTTATAGTTATCATTGCCACCGGTGTTGGCTTTGGCATCGACACCCGCCGCCGCCAGCGCATCTTTTATGCTATCACGACTATTAACAAACACCTCAGCATGTAACTCTGACAAAATCCGCGCCATTGACGCCGCAACACGCTTATCCGCACCGGCTGCCG
>DAIPIF010000183.1:0-4421 GCA_036770925.1 Psychrobacter sp. | reverse complement strand
CCACTGGTAAGCTTGGGTCTTATCGGTAGTCATGATGAGCGTACGCCAACGACTATCAGTGAAAAGCCCATAGAATATGACACGCCGCGACCGCTTTGGCGCGACCCTGTTATTTTAATTATTATAGCCGTCATCGGATTATTGAGCGCTTTGGCAGTATTAAAGTATCAATTAAAGCAGGCGGACAATGAGCCTAAAGCGCCTGAAGTGACGGTGATAGATGAGGCCGTACGCGCCCAGCAAGATGTGGCTATCGTCAAAGTTGAGGATGATGAAGATATGGCGACGACTGAAAATACGCCCTAAACTTTTATTAAGCGGCTCAATAAATACCTCAAATAAAAGGGCGAAACCAAAAAAAACAGAGATATCGATATCTCTGTTTTTTATTAAAAATAATACGGTGTTACAACGAACTATTTAGATAAATCACGTCCACGGCTGGCTTCAATCGCCAAACGCAACCCATTTAAACGGATAAAACCAGCGGCGTCTTTTTGGTCATACGCGCCCGCGTCATCTTCAAAGGTAGCGATTTTTTCATCAAATAGCGAGTCATCAGACTTACGACCCACCACACTGACGCAGCCTTTATACAGCTTCACGCGTACCGTACCATTGACGTATTCTTGTGATTTGTCAATCAGGGCTTGTAGCATCAGACGCTCAGGACTGAACCAATAGCCGTTATAAATGATTTTGGCGTAGCGCGGCATCAGCTCATCTTTTAAATGCGCCGCTTCACGGTCAAGGGTCAACGACTCAATACCGCGATGCGCTTTGAGCATGATGGTGCCCGCTGGCGTCTCGTAGCAACCGCGTGATTTCATGCCGACATAACGGTTTTCAACGATATCCAAACGCCCGATACCATGTTGACCGCCGATTTCATTCAGCTTAATCATCACCTCATAAGGCTTGAGCGCTTCACCGTCAATTGCAACGATATCGCCTTTTTCATATTCTATTTCTAAATATTGCGCTTTATCCGGAGCTTCCTCTGGACTGACCGACCAGCGCCACATATCATCTTCAGCTTCAGCGTATGGGTCTTCTAAAATACCGCCCTCATAAGAGATATGCAGTAAGTTGGCATCCATCGAGTAAGGAGATTTGGTCTTATTACCGGCATAATCAATCGCAATATTATGCTCTTTGGCATATTGCATCAAGCTCTCACGGCTGGACAAATCCCACTCACGCCAAGGCGCAATGGTCACCACGTCAGGAGATAAAGCGACTGCACCCAGCTCAAAACGTACTTGGTCATTACCCTTGCCCGTTGCGCCATGGCTGATGGCATCCGCGCCATGCTCAGCGGCAATTTCAACCAAACGCTTGGCAATCAGTGGACGCGCAATAGAGGTGCCAAGTAGATACTCGCCCTCATAAATCGCATTGGCACGGAACATAGGAAACACATAATCGCGGGCAAATTCTTCGCGCAAATCTTCGATATAAATGCTTTTGATACCCATCGCTTCCGCTTTGGCGCGCGCAGGTTCAACTTCTTCACCTTGACCGATATCAGCGGTAAAAGTAATCACTTCAGCGTCATAGGTATCTTGTAACCATTTGGCGATGATTGAGGTGTCCAAGCCACCTGAGTACGCCAATACAATTTTATTAATATTTTTTGGATCAAGCTGAGCCATGAATAACTCCTTATATGAGGATTTAATGATAAAAAAGACTAAAAATGCAGACTAAAGATAAAGAGATAAAAACGATACTCGCTTAGTGTACCTTATATTTACTATCGGCAAAAGTGTAACCGCCTTATGGTCAGCATTTTGGCTAGATTTGGCTTATATCTGCTGGCATATTTAGTCAGACCTACAAATCTGTTATGATAGTCATAGACTGGCGGCGATGATGCTCAGCACAGTGCTGCTGTGCTTTACTGGTTGCCTAAATACCTTATAAGCGGTTTACTTTTTCGTATTTGATCCTATAGAGCGATGATTATCATGACTGATTCGATGACAGAATTAACCCTTCTTCAACCAGACGACTGGCATATCCATCTGCGTGACAATCAAGCACTAGCGACCACAGTACCCCATGCCGCTAATAGCTTTAACCGCGTTATTTGTATGCCAAATCTAGTACCGCCGGTCAAAAACGCAGCAGATGCCCAAGCGTATCGCGAGCGCATCCTGCAGCATTTGCAGCAAAGCGCTATCAGCGACGCGCGTAAAGCAGCATTTGACCCGCGCATGACCTTATATATGACCAATGATACCACAGCGCAAGATATTGAAATAGCTGCCAAATCTGGCATCGTACAAGCAGTGAAGCTCTATCCTGCTGGCGCAACCACCAACTCCGCCGATGGCGTAACCGATATCAACGCCTGTACCCCTGTGTTTGAGGCAATGGAAAAACATCAGCTGCCGCTCTTGCTACATGGCGAGGTCACCCATGACCATGTGGATATTTTTGACCGTGAAAAGCGCTTTTTGGATGAGGTATTGGCGCAAATTATTGCCAAATTCCCCGCGCTAAAGATTGTGATGGAGCATATTACCACCAGTGATGCCGCTGACTTTATTTTATCGCAAGGCAATCAAGTGGCAGCGACTATCACCCCGCAGCACTTACTATTTAACCGCAATCATTTACTGCTCGGCGGCATTAGACCCCATTTTTATTGCTTGCCTATCTTAAAGCGTGAAAGCCACCAAAAAGTTCTGCTAGATGTCGCAACCAGTGGCAATCCCAAGTTCTTTTTAGGCACAGACTCAGCGCCCCATGCCACGGATAAAAAAGAGAACGCCTGCGGCTGTGCAGGTTGCTACAGTTCCGCGACCGCACTGGCGTTATATGCCACTGCCTTTGATAGTGTCGGTAAAATTGAGCGCTTAGAAGGCTTTGCCAGTCGCTTTGGGGCGCAGTTTTATGGTTTACCGTTAAATGAGAATACGGTCACCTTAATCAAAACTCCGATGTCCGTACCTGTCAGTTATCCTTATTTTGATGGCGCGACCCTGACCCCATTAATGGCAGGCGATACCCTACCGTGGTCGCTTAAACCATAAAATATAGCCGATAACGGTGCCATCCATAAAATTTTCTATTTTGACTGATAAAAGTGATTTAAATTAATATGAGTACCCAAACAACAACTTTGCCTGCTAACAGTACAGATAAACCCGCATTAATGACCATAAAAGATCGTTTTCGCAAGTTTTTGCCTGTGGTTGTCGATGTAGAAACCGCAGGCTTTAATGCGCAAACAGACGCTTTGCTTGAAATTGCTTGTATTCCTATTTTGCTTAATGAGCAAGGGGTTTTTTATGCTGGGGATGCCTTAAATGCTCACATTCAGCCTTTTGAGGGTGCAAATTTAGAGCCAAGCTCTCTGGCATTTACCGGTATTGATCCTAACAATCCCATGCGTAAAGCCATCGCTGAGGACGAAAAAACCGCGCTACGCCGTATTTTTAAGGGTCTCAAAGAAGTGCGCCGTAGCGAGGAGTGCCGCCAATGCGTGCTTATCGGTCACAACGCCCATTTTGACTTAAACTTTTTAAATGCCGCCATAGAGCGTACCAATAGTAAAAACCACAATCCTTTTCATCAGTTCTCCGTCTTTGATACCGTCACCCTCTCCGCCCTTGCCTTTGGACAAACCGTTTTGGCTCGGGCTTGTAAAGCAGCAGGACTGGAGTTTGATGGTAATGACGCGCATTCAGCGCTTTATGATACCCAAAAAACGGCTGAGCTTTTTTGTCATATTCTCAATCACTATCCGTTATTGCCCAATGCGCTACAGCCTGAAGCGGCACAGAACGATGCAAATTCTGTTACAGACCCTCAAGTAGCACCCTAGACCTGCACAATAAAGAAACAGTAACCCCGTTATTTTTATCTATACTGAGGGATAGGCAGCGGGTTATCTATCGTGACGGATTCAGTCAAGGGATAGCAATAATAAGCACGCTATACCCTCAAGCATCTTTGAGACAGAACTATCCTAATTTTGAACCCCCAAAGATAGGGCTGAGACGGCGATAGCACATCCTATAGGTGCGCTGAGTCTCTATCCCGCCATAGCTGCCTTGCTAGCACCAATCGTTTAAGGTTTTAAACGTGACTGACTAAAAAGGACTTTACTATGGATCCTATCACAAAGATTTGGGGCACCATCTTTGGTTATATGGCATGGGCTATAACGATTAGCATTTGTACCTCTCTCTGGATTCGCCATCATTTGAAGAAAAAAGATTTACATCCGGCGCGGGCGCTGAAAAAAAGATATTTAATTTTAAAAAGACGTAGAAAAAGGCTTGACAGAAAACGTAGACCCCATTAGAATACGCACAACTTCAGCATAATGGTGAAAGCAGCTGAAGGTGTCGTACCTAGTCCCCATCGTCTAGAGGCCTAGGACACCGCCCTTTCACGGCGGTAACGGG
>DAIPIF010000182.1:0-4437 GCA_036770925.1 Psychrobacter sp. | reverse complement strand
GTTACGATGAGTATGGCTATGACTGGTACGGTTATGACGCTGAGGGCTATGATGAGGACGGTTATGATAAAAACGGCTACGATATAGATGCCAATCAAAGAGTAGATGAGGAGGATACCAGCGGCGGTATATTATCAGGCTTAGCCCGCTTCAGTCCTCTAGAGTTGCTGAGCGATTATGACGCCATGCAAGCACAAAAGCAGTCCAAAACAGGCGCAACAAACACCGATACGACCGCCTACTATGGCATTATTGGTCAGCTTTTAGGTGGTGTACATAAAACGCCGGCGCAAGTCGCTGCCCAAAATGCCTATCAGTATCAGCCGCTCGTCTTTAATAGCGTCAGCCACTATAAGCCCGCCCAAAAGCAGTTTCAAAACGTCTATAGTTACGATTATCGCTCTCCCACCATAAGCTCCTCAATCCAGATACCGTTAGCGCTTGATTTTAATAATAGCCAACTGACCCTTGATGCTTCAGCATTGATGCCTGTGTTGGCGCTAGTAGCTCCCGAGCAAACCCCTCTACCTGAGCAAATGACGAGCCACACCATCGACTTTGGGCTGCCTGAGACTATCACCGCACACATACCCACGCCGATTATTTATGAGGCACTCATTGCCGCGGTGCAGAGCAGTATGGCGGAGATAGCGCCTGAATATTTCAGTGCTGTGGATATCCGTGGTGATGATTTTGCCAAGCAATTAGGCGCTGATAGCGTGGTAAAATTGAGCTTTGATAGTAAACAAAGCGGCGAGATGATTGGTAAAGTAGTTAAGCATGTCAGCCAATCGCTTGCGCGTTATGTCGATGATAATCCTGATAAATATCCTGATGATGCACCGCTGAAAACCGCCATTCACAAGATTCAATCTTATAATAAAGGCTATCAAAGTGCCGATGTCGGAGCCTTGTTACAGCTGATAGAAGCTATTGCGCCTTTTTCCTTTAACCACACCAATTATTATTATCTAGATAATGCTGAGCGCTTGCTCGGTAAGCAGCAACGTACTCGCTTGGGTGGCGACTTAATGGGGTCACAAATGGTGGTGCTCAATCAAATTCGTTATGATGACGCCAGCTTTAGGCAGCACGCGCTCACGCCATTATTACAGCAGTCTTTTGGTACACAAGCGCCGTCCGCTATCGATGGTAACGCTTGGATAAAGCAAGCCCAACAAAAAAAGGCGTTAGCGGCGCAGGCACGTTATGCGCGTTATGATTATGAGGAAGCGGCGGCTGATACGGCTGCTACCGAGGGTTTCGATGTGGACGTTGAACGTGAATGGGATTAACGGCGCAATAATGAGTGAATAGACTTATTTAAGATAATGCTTTTTTTAAGGATAACATATGAAAATCAGCCCACAATTAATCACCTCCTCTAATGCTCTATGGCTCAGCGCCATATTATCCAGTGCTGTTTTGGCAACGGGTTGTCAGTCAACCTCATTGGCGCAACCTCACACTATTAATAACCATCAGACCCCAATGGCTGCCAAAACTGCCTTGGCAGACGCCTTACAGCAGCAGCGCCGCCAGTCTTTTGCCTATCATAGTAATATTGAGATGAGCAATCAGCAGCCATTGACGAATGTAGATAGCCGCGCGTTGGTGGTTGCAGAGGAGGTGAGCGCCCACTGCGAAACCGTACACGATAAGGGCTACGTTGATTTACTCGCGCAAGCTGAAGCCCAAAATAAAGACATTGAAGCCATTGATTTTACTGAGCCGCGCCAACGCCTTAAAGACGCTTATTTAGAGTGTGCACAGGCGTATGAGGCATGGGCAACGGATAAATATAATAGCGAATATGGCTCTGGCTATGATGCTGAGGATAGTTATAGCGATGGCATTGAAGACGATGCCACCGCTAGCCGCTATCTAGAATATGACGCGACAGAAGCCTATGGCAATGAAGGTACCACCATTAGCGAAACCAGCACTATTAAAGGTGGCGCTGTTATTAAAAGCGGCGCTGTAACTCAAGCTGCTGCGACTGCAACACATACGAGCGTGGTTTCGCCTGATTATCAGCAATTATTTGATGAGTATGAGGATAAATTAAGCGCATTGGATATCAAAAAATCACAACTACGCGATGCTTACTTATTAAAGCCACTATCTATCAATGCCCAAGGTATTTATCAGCCGCTAGCAGGCAAGTTCACCATGCTTGGCAGTGTGCAGTATCAAACGCGCAATCATCACACCAATATCAATCAGCCCATTTACGTGGATTTTAAAACCGGTAGTATTTACTTTTGGGCAGATAATTTGGCGATGCTCACATCAGAGGTATTGGATGATAAATTAGGCACGCAGTGGCAAAATAAATGGTTAAAGCTAGCTATTGATGATGGCAGCTTACCCAAAGGCTTTGGACGCGCTATGATTCAGAGCCACTTTGAGGCATTAGATCGCGCTTATGAATCCGCCGCTGTCAGTCAGTTTGACTTTGTAACGCCCAACACCTTGACCACTTTAGCGCCTAAGCTGCCTGAGCACCACCTCAGCGCTATGCTGCAAAGCCAACAAATCATCCGCCGTATTCAAAGTCCTGAGAGCTATCAGCAGTTTTATCAAGACTATATGAGCGACCTTTATAAGCGTATCACCACTCAATATCCAGAGCTGATAAATGAGGATAGCGAAGGGTGGGCGGCTAGTATGGCAAATGGCGCGCCGCTCACCACTAAAGCTATCGTCATGCAGATGCTAGCAACCATGCAAACGGTGATAGCGCATAAAATCCCAGCCGATACAGAAAAAGATGCCGGTGAAATAACGGCTGCACTTGCCAGCCGCGGCAGCATCCAAAGCTTATATGGGCTGAATAAGCGTGGGCAGATTCAGTGGCAGCATTTGCGCCAGCAAGCCAGCAATAAGCAAAGTCCAAGCCGCGCTCTGACCACCGATGTGCTACAGCAATACACGCCTATGAACGCGCAAACGCTCGCCTTTCCTAATCTGCCTGCCACGATGCAAGTCCCTAACGCCAGTAATAGCGTAGATATGCGAGAGTATAGTAAAGCGCTGATGGACTATTATCGCGCCGGCAACGGCACCACGCTTGGCAAAACGCTCTTTAATATGCTGCCTGCTACATTAGCCACAACGGTAGCTGACTTAGAGTGAATCGACTATACCTAAGCCTGATAGGCTGATTGCAAACCAAGCAGTCGGCGCTGGATACTTATCGTTGTTGTGACAGCGCCGTTATGGTGAATGATTGGTCGCTCTTTTGGCTTGATTGCCTGATTAAAATGAGCGCAAAAGTAGAACAAAGCTTTTAATTAAAGCGCTCATAACTGAACCTTTAATAACCAGATTTTTCATCATCAAGTCTTTAATAATAAACTTATAGGCGCGTGCTAATGAACCCTTCTGCTGATACTCACTGTTTAAAACCGCTGCCAGCACTCGCCCAAGCGTGTGCCATTACCTTTCAGGGTCATGCCAGTAATCAGCGCCAACAAGATACCTTTTTCTTGTTAGACGACTGGTATCAAGAAACCTTAGGCATGACGGAAATCACCCCCGTTCATAGTCCTTTTTGCCTTGCAGTATCAGATGGTGTCGCCAGCTCCAATGACTCCCAGCATTGCTCAAAAGCGGTACTCAAAGCCATCAAATCACTTTGGCAAAATCAGCAAAAAATCACCGCAGATACGATTCATCAGCAGCTGAGTCTAACCAAACACCCACGCAGACGCCATGGCGCTGCCGCAACCTTAGCGATGGTTGTCGGCACATTAGACCCTCGTGGCGATATAAAGGTGTCGATAACTCATGTCGGTGACAGCCGCGTTTATCACTTAGCCAAAAACAGCATAGCGTGGCAGTGCTTGACCCGAGACCATAATCTATTGAATGAGCTCATTGATGAGCAAGCCCAAGAAAAAGGTCAGACTGCTGATTTTTCCGACTATAACCGTGAGGGCATGGCAGGGAGCTTATATAGTATTACCGAGTGTTTTGCTTTAAATGTGGACAGCAGCGGCTTAAGTAGTGAAGCGCCCACTAGCACGGTGCGCACGCTTGCAGTGCAAGCTGGTGATTGCCTTATCCTCTGCACTGATGGCATACATGACTTAGTCCCTAGCCAAGATTGGCAACTTATCAATGATAAAACCGACTTGCAAGACTGGCTAGAGGATTTAAGGTCTCAAGTTTACGCCTCTGAGGGCAATGCTTATGATAATGGTACAGCTATTTTAATTCGTTTTGCTTAAGGCTTTGCTTAACGCTGGGTTGTAAAATTAACGGCTGACACCCAAATTCTTTTTGAGTAAATGGTCAAAGATAAAGGGACCAAAAGGCAAAAAAGACCCCAGTACGCCGGCAGGTATGACCCACAACGGCATTTTTATTTTGGTGCTTGCCAGTATCAGAATGAGTATATAGGCGATAAATAAAGCACCATGTGCCATCCCG
>DAIPIF010000181.1:0-4529 GCA_036770925.1 Psychrobacter sp. | reverse complement strand
TGCGAAAGAAAAATTCAAAAAGCATTTGCGAGAGACCATTATGCCATCGGCGGCGCAGCAAATAGAGAGCGTGTCTCAAAATTTAGTCAGCAATGCAAAAACTGAGATAAAAACCTCGGTTAATCAAAGCTTTAGTTATCTGCATTTTTATCCAACACCAGAGAACTTTAATAGCATCAGACAGCTGAACACGAAGCTGCAACATATCCTAAACCAGCCTTATCAGCTGAAACATACAGCCCCAAAAGCAGCCATTCGATTATCACCTTCTTTAACCCTATATTTATTGAGACAACAACATGCAAATGAAGCTTGAGCAATGGTGTCATGATTTTGAAGCCTACTTACCACATTCGCCGCTACGAGCTGACCAGACGTTGCAGACTTCGGTCAGTCAAGATGTGCGACAAAACCTTGAAAAAGTAGCGCTTGATTTAGAGAAAATCCAAAAAAACATTTTTACTACCTTACGCGTGGCGCTCATAGGAGAAGTGAAAGCCGGTAAATCCACGCTGATTAATGCGTTGGTGGGCTATGCCGTTTCACCAACGGATATGTTAGAGGCGACCTCGGTGATATGGGAGATTGGTTATGCGCCCACAGATTCTACGCTGATACACTTTAAAAACGGAGACCGCCGAGAGGTTGAGCATCGACAAGTCATGAGTATCGTCGGGACAGAGCTTGAGAGCTTAGCGCAAGCGCATCGCATTGAGAAAATAGCGATCAAAACAAAGCACCATAATCTCAAAAATTTACTATTAATCGACTCCCCCGGACTGGCAACCATTACGGCACAAAATGCGGCTTTGACCAAAAACATCATCATCGAAACGGATGTCGTGGTGTGGGTGGTGAATGGCAATCATTTGGGACAGATAGATATTTTTGAGGATATCGTCAGCATTGCCCATCTAGGCAAGCCGATTGTCGCGGTGATTAATAAAATCGATGAAGTGGATGAAGACTATGAGGCGCTGATAGAATATTTGGACGGTACTGCAGGAGATTATCTACAACATATTTTTGCGCTGTCTGCCTTTAAAGCTCTACCTGATAACCATGATAGCAGGGATAATAGTGATGAGACTTATACTGCATTATTCAAAGAATTTACCGCTTACTTGCAAACGCAAGTGGATGCCAAAGCGCAAACAGTAAAAATCGATAGTTTACAAGACTCCTGTGAGGCATTAGTACGCCGAGAATTGATTGCTCACCAATCCATCATCAGACAAACCCGTGAAAAGATAGAAGCTTATGATGACTATCAAGATGATTTACGCCGAGATAAAGCGCGTATCGAAAAGTCATTAACGCTAGAGCTTGAGCAACAGTATAATGAATTATTAAAAAATAACGCCTTTGAGCAAGACATAAAAAATTATATGATGACCACTTCTACTATAGCAGAAGCCGATTTATTGCCTATCATGCATCGGTATAACGACCCGATAAAAACCAAAATCGAAGACAGTTATAATAAGAATGTCAAAAAGGCATTTGAGGTAAACTCACATCAAATTGTAGATCGCTTTAAGCGTTTTCAAGCGCTAGAGAGTCAGTATATGCAAGCGACTATGGAGCAACATGGTATTTATGACAGCGTTCAAGGGTTGGCTAGTAGCGCCGTGGAGGCTTATGATAATGTCGCAACGGTCAAAGACTCTGCTGTCAAAGGCGGCATGGTGTTTGGTGCTGCCGGAACGGCGTTAGCAGGTTATGCCGCCGTTTTGGGTGCTAACGCCTCGGCGATTACGTTGGGCGCCGCATTATCAGCAGTAGCATTGCCTTTAGCCGTGGCTGGACTGGCGGGCGGGGCGGCTTATGGGTTTTTTAAAATGAAAGATAAAAAAGCAAACGAGCTGAAGCTGCAAGTCCATAATACGATGAAACAAATGGCTGATAGTAATAAACAGTCCTTAATTGACGGCATCACTCATGGGCTGGAGATGAACTTTCGTGAAATGGAGGAGCGCTATATTGAGACGATTTGCGCAGGCAAGAGCTTAAATCAGCAGCACAAGCTCTTACAGTCTGCCACCGATTATATCGACGGTCTGCATACTTTTATTAGGAATTAGATAAGCCGTTAGGGTCATTTTGTGCGCGTATCTCTTAGATTTTGCCACTCGCAATGATGTCCGCGCTTTTTTCATCGCTGTATTTAGCCTTCTGTACTATAAAGTAAAATATGTCTTGTAAGACCCTAGTTATCAGTTTAAATTATGTCAATAAAATTTACTTTATTTATACATTATCACCGTATATAGCATACATATAGTGTAGAGGGGCTGCAATGCAAGAGTCTGAGCGTATTAAGGATAGCATCACGGCATGCCACTATAAAGTAGCGGCTCTAGCTTTACTGTCGTTATCAGTGGGCGCGATGACGACTCCTAGTCTAGCCGCTGACAATCCCTTTGCCTCTGAGCCTGATTATACGACAAGCTGTCCTATTGATCATAAAACCTATTATGTCGGTGCCAATGCGCCGCGCGGTTCACAGTCTCTACCTTTATCAACATGGGTAGCTGGTAGTGCCACTAGAGACTTTACTTTTATAGAGGCGTCGGGTAATAAGGTTTTTAACATTAGTTTTTCGGCATTAGCTGACCTCAATAATGCTCAAGGCGGCACTACGCCATTTTACGGAAGCATCACTGGTGCCACGACGACTGCTATTAACTTAACTCATAACTCACCCTTCTCAAATAGCTCTAAAACCAATCATATCTTGAGTATCAGTGTTAATCGTAACGTCAGTAAAATGGGCTATAAAATTCAGGATGTAGACTCAACCACTAGCAATAACCAAACCCCTTATATCGAACAAGTGGATGTATCAGCGCAAGCAGGACGGCTGAGCCACTTACCCGCCTTTCATACTATAAATACAGCCAGAGATATCATTACTGCTATAAAAGGGAAAAACTGTGGGGCTGGAGCGTGTAATGTTGACGCCTCTTGGAACTATAACCTGTCTAACTCTGCCGTCAGTTTAAAACACAATAACACCAGAAGTGAAATAAACAATCCCCACGCTGTCGCTTATTCAGACTTTTACTTTTGTCTTGCGCCTCCTAAACTGATTGTCAAAAAGTCTTTAAGCAATAATCGGGTCGATGATAATGATCAGTTCGAGATTGCTGTCACAGGCGATGGGGTAGCCGCCAATGCTTTTGTGACTACAGGGACGAAGGCGACACTGGATAACAATAGCAGTGCCGTGCTGAGCTTAAAGGAGAACACCCGTTATACCATCAGCGAACGCGTTATCAATAACCAAAGAGATAGTGATATCACTGACTATAATGCCACTTATAGCTGTACTAACGCGACGACAGGTAGCACGTCAGTCATGCCAACTGGAACGGGGCATAGCTTTACCCTTGCCAACGTCAATTATGGCGATGAAATCACTTGTACACTGACTAACCGCCCAAATTATATCTTTTCAGGTACAGTGTTTAATGATAACGGCGGTATCGATGCCAGTGAAAGCTCTAAACACGATGTCTCTAGCAAATTTACAGGTAATAGTCATTACTTCAACGGTATCTTTGATAACGACGAAGCAGGAATATTCCATCCTAATCTAAATATAAGCTTGACCAACTGTAACGGTACGCTGATTGCGCCCGCTGCTAATGCTCCTAACCCACAGACCGTATCTAGTACAGGCAGATATAAATTCACTGTGCCACCAGCCACGTTAACGGGCAGAAATAAAGTGTGTTTGGTACAAAACGAGCCAAGCTCATGGGAGTATGCTGTTGATACCACCAGTAACACTCAAGAAGTGCCTTTATTGACCAACACCTATGGCTATGGTCGGCTTGATTTTGGTGAAGTAGAAACCAACAATAGCGCACTGGTGCTTAAAAAATATCAATATGTGCATGCCTGTAATGACACGCTTAACTATACAGCGACCAACATCAATCGCTCTACGCCGACTCAGCCGAGTGAGGGCTTTAGTACCAACTCTGCAAATGATATCAAACCCGGTAATTGCATCGCTTATAAAATAGAGGCGCACAATAGAGGGCATATTTATTTAGCGGATGTACAAATCTCTGATATTTTACAAAATGGGGCGGTCATGTCGGTATTCCACTTGCCAGCCTCTACAGGTATTGCGGCGACGATGCATAAAACCAATAAGACGACCTCGCCGCTCATTAATATGGGAGAAAATGGCGCTATCATCTCGAGCACCTTTAACTTACCGCTGTCAGCGCCCAAAGCCACGCTGTACTTTAATAGTAAATATGGGATAGCACCCTAAACTTGTGGTACGGCTAACCATTATTACAATTTAGCTCATACTTCTTCTGAGCCTAGACCCTACCCCATCGCCCTACTTTATCCCCTAAAAACAGCGCGCACTTTTTAGGGGATATCCCTGTTAATCGCTCCCAAATATATAGCGATAAAAAGACTTCGCCGTTAGACGTTTTTTTACCCCCACTGGTCTGATTTAATCTCCATTAACATTAAATGTAGTACTTTTATAAAATAATAAC
>DAIPIF010000180.1:0-4539 GCA_036770925.1 Psychrobacter sp. | reverse complement strand
TAACTTTTAGCCATTCTTGCGGCACTGACGACGAACCATGCATGACCAAATGGGTGTTCGGGATACGCGCATGAATCTCTTTGACGCGCTCAATGGATAGGATGTCGCCTGTGGGTGGACGGGTAAATTTATACGCACCATGACTGGTACCGATCGCAATGGCTAGTGCATCAACATTGGTGTCTTTGACAAACTGCTCAGCTTCATCAGCACTGGTCAATAGCTGCTCTTGGTCTAATATACCCTCTGCGCCAGAGCCGTCTTCTTCGCCTGCCATACCGGTCTCAAGGCTACCCAAACAACCAATTTCGCCTTCTACTGACACGCCGCACGCGTGTGCCATTTTGACCACTTCACGAGTCACGCTGGCATTATAGTCATAATCCATGGGCGTTTTACCGTCAACGCCGAGCGAGCCATCCATCATCACGGATGAGAAGCCAAGCTGAATGGAGCGCTGGCAAATAGCCGGTGACATACCATGATCTTGGTGCATTACGACAGGAATATGTGGCCACTCTTCAATCGCAGCAGTAATCAGATGACGTAAAAACGCGGAACCTGCATAACTACGTGCACCAGCACTGGCTTGCACGATGACAGGTGAATCACAGGCGTCGGCTGCCATCATAATGGCACGCATCTGCTCTAAATTATTGACGTTAAAGGCAGGGACGCCATAGCTATGCTCAGCGGCATGGTCGAGTAATTGACGTAACGATATTAAGGCCATAAAATGCTCTCTAATTTGATGTAAAAATGACTTCCTGACGTTTTTATAAAAATACGGGGAGTAGGAAAGAGGTTGCCAATAAATATAAGGACAGGGCAATTATAGCAAAAATTACCCCGCTCTCGCAGCTGTTATGGCAGTATTTATTGGTCTTGTGGGTTTTATGCTAGTGAGTGATATAAACCACAAAAAAGCCTTGGTTTAACCAAGGCTCTTTAACTATTATATTAATGATCACATTTTAGGGATAGATGATTAGGGATGCATTAATAATTTTGATCTTCTGAAACCGCGTCTTTAACCGCATCAGGTGCTTGTAGGTCAGTATCTGGTTTGGCATTGGCATCAGCGGCAACATTAGAGGCGCCATCAGCGACAGAGTCCGCGCCTTTAGCGACTGCATCAGCAGTGCTAGCAACGGCTTGATTGGCACCATCAGCGATGGCTTCACCCGCATTGACAGCAGCGCCGGCGGCAACAGCACCCGCCGTTTGGGCGTTATCAGCAAGGGTTTCGCCAGCATTTTGGGCAGCCGCTTCTGCTTCATTAGTAGCCGCTTGCGTGTTGGCGGCGATATCGTCGCCGGCAGATTCAGCAGCAGCTTCGACATTGCCAGCATCCGCTTGGTCTTCAGTTTGTTGGCTACATGCCGTGACTGCAAAAGTACCAGCAAGAACACTAGCAAGTAATAAATGACGTTTTAACATATCAACCTCTTAGAAATAATGCATGTCAAAGTACATGATGGCGCTATTTTATAGGGTGCAAATAGCACATGCAATAACAATTTTTAGTATAATAACAAATAATAACGTCTTAATAGTAGCCGGTATTACTAAACGCTTAAACGTTTGAATAATAAGCACTATTGACGATATCTTTATAGCCTACCCGAGTTATCGAGCTGATTTTGTAGCTTTCATGTTACAAAAAAATTATAACTGTAGCGCAGCAACGGCTGGCAACACTTTGCCTTCTACAAATTCTAAGAACGCGCCGCCACCGGTGGACATATAACTGACACCAGTCGCCACTTGATATTTATCAATCGCCGCTAGAGTATCACCGCCACCCGCAATCGAGAAGCCTTGGCTGTCTTGTACCGCTTTTGCCAAAACCTCAGTCCCTGCTCCAAAAGCATCGACCTCAAAGACACCGACTGGACCATTCCAAAGAATGGTTTTGGCATTAATGATAGCAGCTGCCAGTTTTTCAGCACTTTCTGGGGCGATGTCTAATATCATATCATTATCACCAATCGCATCAACCGCTTTTATCGTCGCAATCGCCTGTTGCAGTGAGCCGGTAAAGTCGTCAAAATCAATCGCGTTTTTATCAGCAACAACGACATATTCGGGCAATAAAATCTCCGTTTTGCTCATGATGTCACGGGCAGTGTCCACTAAATCTGCTTCATATAAAGAAGCCCCGACGCTATAGCCTTTTGCTGCCAAAAACGTATTGGCGATACCGCCGCCCACGATAATTTGGCTACAAAGCTCAGCTAAGCTATGCAGCACTTCAAGCTTGGTGGAGACTTTGGAGCCACCGACGATGGCAAGCATCGGCTGTGCGGGTGTCTCAAGCGCTAAGCTTAAGGCATCAAGCTCAGCGGCTAATAAAGGTCCAGCACAAGCGACTTTACCTGCTTGGCGCATGGCTTGGGTAACGCCTTCTGTTGAGGCTTGGGCACGGTGTGCAGTGCCAAAGGCATCCATGACAAACACATCACACAGACTGGCATATTTTTGCGCCAAATCCGCATCGTTTTTCTTCTCGCCTTGATTAAAGCGCACGTTTTCTAGTAGCACCACCTCGCCGGCTTTGATTGCCACCCCTTCAGTCAGATAATCGGTATTTAGGCTCACGGGCACAGCTAATTTGTCACTTAAATAATCCGCCACCGGTGCCAGTGAGTATTTGGCTTCAGCTTCGCCTTCAGTGGGACGTCCTAAATGTGAGCAAACAATCACCGCCGCCCCTTTATCTAGCGCCATTTTTAGCGTCGGTAAACTGGCTTGCAAACGCGCATCACTCATGATTTTGCCGTCTTTAATCGGTACATTTAAATCTTCACGAATTAAAAGCACTTTATCCGTCAATACCAGCTCACTCATACGTAAAAAGTTCATGCTCACTCCTGTTTATTACGGTCGATTATGTTGTATAGCAAAGGCGACTATTGGGACACCTAATTTGATCAGGTGCATTTTAGCTGTGCAGCTCGCATGACGTCAACGGCTCAAATTTATAAATATCCGTGCTGCCATGACAAGCCGACATAAAATCTAAATAAGCAGAGATAAAACCTAAATTAACGCTCTAACCTCAGAGCGCAGTAACATTTTGTGGTGGTACTCGGCAGATGGCACCTTTATGATAGGATAATAAATAACCCTAAGCCTTAAACCATAAAAACAACTAGGAGAATAATATGAGTATTGATTTTGAAACCGCCAAGCAAAAACTATTAGCATTAAAAGAGGAATATGAAACGCGTATCCATAAAATCGAAGATCATATTCAAAACCCACAAGACGACCTCAAGGAGCACTGGGAAGACCAAGCTATCTCCTATCGTCAAAATGATATGCGCACCAACTTAATGGGCGAAGCACGTCAAAGCTTAATCTATGTCGAAAATGCGCTCAGTCGTATCGAAAATGGTACTTATGGGACGTGTGAAGTCTGCGCCGAGCCGATAGAAGAGCAACGCCTGCACGCCCTGCCCTACGCCACCTTATGTATGAATCATGCCAAATAGCTTATTTATCACGCGCATTTTAGTTATTACAGGCATTTTAGTTAAGCAGGGGCTTGCCATAAGTCAAGCGCCTGCTGCCACTGTTGGCAACGCTCTGCAATCTGCGCTACTGGCAAATCCATGATATCGCCCACCACCGCCACATAAGCGAGCGGCAATCCTGCCAGCTCAACGATGTTTTCTGCGCTAAGTCCGCCAATCACACATAGGGGAATGTCTTGCTGACAACCCTCTAACAGTTGTTGGCGGGTTACGGTGCTCGCATTGGGTTTGGTTGACGAGGCAAATACAGCGCCCATCGCCGCATAGCTTGCGCCCTCTTTTTTGGCCTCTTTGACTAAATCCACAGCGCCATGACAAGTGCGCCCTATCATTTGCTCAGGCGCTAGCAGTTGTAGCGCGGTCTGTACCTCGCCATCACCTTGCCCCAAATGCACGCCCACTCCCAGCTTGGCGGCTAACTGCACATCATCATTTATCAGCACTGGCACGTGATACGTTGTCGCCAGTTCAATAATTTTTTGCGCTTCGTTATAGAGTCTTTGTTGTCCATCTGCCATGGCTAATACTTGTTTACGGCGAATTTGTAGCAGTCCTATCAGCCCTGTGGCTAATGCCGCTTCTAATTTGGCATATAAAACTGCAAACTCATCGTCATTGGTCAGCAGATATAGTTTGGGAGCTTGCGTCACAGCTGATGGTGGAGTCATATAATTTTCCCTAAAATACGCCTTAAATCCAACACAATAAAAAGGCTGTTATGCGATATAACAGCCTTTTTACCCGTACTCAAATAGCCCGCTTACACTGTACGGCGAGTGGCTAAACTATTGAGAATATTTTTGGCATCACCCCAACGCGTCGCTGAGCTATTCGCGCCCAAAATCACAATAATCGCAGGACGATTATTAACGCGGGTTTCCATGACCACGCAATTACCTGCTTCATTAATAAAGCCTGTTTTTGAGATACCAATAGGGTAGCTGCCATCACGCACAAGGCTGCTGGTGTTATTGGCTTTATAAGTACGGTTGCCACTGGC
>DAIPIF010000179.1:0-4570 GCA_036770925.1 Psychrobacter sp. | reverse complement strand
CATTCTGCGTGTAAGGCAGACGCTCTACCAACTGAGCTAATCACCCTTGCTGTGGATGTGTATTATATAGATTTGTCGCGGCGTGTCAAACACTATTTTGACTTTTATGAGATATAATTTGTATTATTAACGATAAATTCGCTAAGCTATTGTTTTAGCACTCTTTATATTTATAAGTTATTTGCTCATAGTTTACTTATAATCAGCACTAGCGCTACTAGTGCTGATTATATTGCTCGCGAAAGTGTATTGCTCGCTATTATTTATTCGCTTTTATCTAAATCAATAGATACCGAGTTGATGCAGTAGCGCATGCCTGTGGTATCGCGAGGACCATCTGGGAAGACGTGACCTAAATGCGCCCCACAATTGCTACAAGTCACCTCAGTGCGGCGCATGCCTAGCGAGTCATCCACATGCTCGTCGATGGCGCTATTATCAATGCCTTGGTCAAAGCTTGGCCAGCCGCAGCCGGCATCAAACTTACGTTCTGAGTCAAACAATGGCGCTCCGCATCCTTTACAGCGATAGACGCCTTGATCATTGATGTCGTTATAGACGCCTGTAAAGGGGCGTTCCGTACCTTTTTCACGCATCACATAGTATTCATCACGGCTCAAACGCGTGCGCCAATCGGCTTCGGTTAATTGGGCAATCTCTTCTTTGCTCAGTTGCTTATCTTGCATGGTTATTCCTTATGAATGGTCATGATGGTTTATAAAATAACTACTTTTTTTAAAAAGCAGGCTTTATCATTGAGATAAATAAGATATGACAGTAAGCGCTCAAGATACAAGGGTAGCTGATTTATTTTTACCAAATCTACACGGGATAGCTATTATTTATGCCTTGAGAATAGAGTTATAACATTAAATTGCAAGTTATACTTGCATTAGCTGTTAAAAAAGCACTTGCAGTGATGCTTAAAATGCAATAAAATCTTGCATTATCTTTATAAAACCTTGATGTACTATGAAAAATAATCCGGAACATCTTGCGCAAGCGGCGCGCTTAGTGCAGCTGCGCCGAGACAAAGGCATGACGGCTGAGCAACTGGCGGCCGCGATGACTGCGGCAGGGGCAAAGGTCAGTCGCGGCGCTATCTCTAACTGGGAGCGTGGCACCAACGGTATTGTGTCCTCTAGACTGCCGACCCTTGCGCGTATTTTGGGCTGTAGCGAGGGTTATCTACTGCGTGGCGATGACGATAGCGAAAAGGCTCATGTTACTCTCAATAGTGCCGAACCTAAAACGACTGATAACCCTCAACCTCTACCCACAAACTCTTCTCAAAACCATAAAATAGATGACACTGCCATGACAACGACTCCAAGAACCCTCAAAAAATCTGATAAACTCCAAAACGTCTGCTATGACATTCGGGGTCCCTTATTAAAAATGGCGACGCAAATGGAGGCAGAAGGTCAACGTATTATCAAGCTTAACGTCGGTAATCCTGCGCCCTTTGGTCTCGATGCGCCGCCTGAGATTTTACGTGATGTGGCGATGCATCTGCCTGAAGCGACGGGCTATTCAGACTCACAAGGTATCTTTTCGGCACGTAAAGCGGTGCTGCAATATTATCAGGCAAAGGGGCTACTCTCAGCGGTTGATGTGCGTGATGTCTATCTCGGTAATGGCGTCTCTGAGCTGATTGTGATGACCATGCAGGCGCTGATGAACGATGGCGATGAGATCCTGATTCCGATGCCAGATTATCCGTTATGGACGGCAGCGACCAATTTAGCGGGCGGCACAGCGGTGCATTATCGCTGTAATGAGGCGGACAATTGGCATCCTGATATTGAAGATATCAAAGCAAAAATTACCAGTAAAACCAAAGGTATTGTGATTATTAACCCCAACAATCCCACTGGGGCGCTATACACCGATGAGCTGCTGCAGCAAATCATTGCCGTCGCTGTAGAGCATGACTTAATTATCATGGCGGATGAGATTTATGATCGGGTATTATATGATGATATGACCCATACCCCGATGAGCACCTTGACCGATCAAGTGTTGGTGCTGTCTTATAATGGACTCTCAAAGTCACACCGTATCGCCGGTTTCCGTACCGGTTGGATGATGGTTTCGGGTAAAAAAAGTCACGCCTCTGATTTTATTGAAGGCTTAGATATGCTCGCCTCCATGCGTTTATGTGCCAACGTCACGGGGCAATATGCCATTCAAACGGCAATGGGCGGCTATCAAAGTATGAAGGAGCTGACCTCAGAAAAAGGACGGCTCTATAAGCAACGAGAAATGGCCGTATCACGCCTAAACGCAATTAAGGGCATCTCTTGTACCATGCCACAAGGGGCGTTTTACTGTTTTCCCAAAATAGACTTGAATATTTATCCTATCGAAGATGATATGCAATTTATGATGGATTTATTGATTGAGGAAAAGGTACTCATGGTACAAGGCACAGGTTTTAACTGGGATGCGCCTGACCATTTTCGGGTGGTATTCTTACCCAATTTGCATGACTTAGAAATTGCGATGGATCGCTTGGATACCTTCTTTGCCAAAAAACGTCAGCAATATGGCACCGATTAAACTTAATTGACGTGCAGCCCTTTAAGTATGCCCATAAAAAACGCTTATCGAGCGCTGCCGATAAGCGTTTTTTCATGCTATAAAACGTTGCCGTTTCAGGATAATATTTAAACGTTTTAAATTTAAAAATAAAACCTTTAAAACATTTTGCTTAATAACACATAACTGAGTGCCGACATGCCAGCAGCAGCCGGTAAGGTAATCACCCACGCCAGTCCGATAGGCTTCATCAGTTTCCAGTTGGTGTTTCTATTGACGATACCGATGCCAAGTACTGCTCCGACCAGCGTATGCGTGCTCGAGACTGGCAGACCCATGGTTGATGCACCCATAACCACCGCAGCAGCAGCCAATTCAGCGGAGAAGCCTGAAGCAGGATGCATCTCTGCCAAGTTAGTGCCTACGGTCTGAATGACCTCTTTACCGATGAACCACAAGCCCACGATAAGCGCCACCCCAAAGGTGAGCATCACCGCTGACGGCACTGCTGCTTGTGAGGAGATTTCATTGGTACGAATAACGTCCATAATCGCGGCAAATGGACCGACGGCGTTAGCGATATCGTTTGAGCCATGACTAAAGGCAAAGGCTGAAGCGGTAAAGACCTGCATCCAGCTGAACATAATAAAGGTGGCTTTGGTCAAGTCCTCTTTATGTTTGCCACGAATACTTTTGGTATAAATGTAAGTCGCCAGCCACACCAACGCCCCCACCATACCCATGAACAAAAAGCCATGCAAGGTGGTCAGGTTACTATTGACGTTTTTGAGACCCTTAAAGATGACTAATGAGGTCATGACTACCCCACCCATCGCCGCGAGGATAGGCACCCATTGTTTTAGGGCTTTTAGGGTATCTAGACCGCTACGCTCACGGTCAATTTTGTATAAGTTTTTATAATAATCGGTTTCTAAATCCTCAACCGTGCAATCTTCGTCTTTATAAATGTCTTGGTCACGGAGCATGGCTGAAGTATAAGACAGTTGTTCTGACTCTGATAACGCGTCAAAGAATACTTTATGATTTTCTTTTAGGATTTTTTTATCTGCTTTTAAAACGCTAATATGTGCTTCTGTTTGATCGTTATAAGTGATAATGTTCTTTTTAATTTGTCCATAAATCAGATAAGCCAATACCCCGCCCAATAAGGGTGAGATGACCCAAGAAATGGCAATCTGCCCAATGGTTGCCCAGTTTACGGTAGATAAAACCGTGGCGCTACCGCCCAAATCATAGCCCAGTACAATCGAGCTACCCACAACCCCACCGATAATGGCATGCGTGGTGGAGACTGGCAGACCCTTTTTGGTGGCATAGAGTAGCCAAAATGCTGCCGCAATCAATGCGGAGAGCATCACATAAATAAACTGATTGGGACTGACTGCCAAACCGTCCAAATCAACGATGCCGCTACGAATGGTATCCGTCACCTCACCGCCTGCCAGTACCGCGCCTGACACTTCAAATATAGCGGCGACCCCCAGTGCTTGTGGAATCGTTAGCGTGCCTGCCCCAACTGAAGTACCAAAGGAGTTGGCAACATCATTACCACCGATATTGAATGCCATAAAGACACCAAACGCCGTCGCCACAATAAATAGCGTCGTCTGCTGACGCATGGTGTAATCAAGACCCCACCATAAAAAATAGCTGGTCATCGCAATCAGTAAAATGGCAAAAAATAGATTCATTCTCATAGTGCCGACGCTTTTGGTCGGCTCTGTAGAACTGCTAATAATACCCATATTTAGATACGCCCTGCGTAAACTTAGTGAAGATGTATAATAGTGAGAACAGAGCAATAACTGCGGTTATGCCCGTTAAGATATTAGTAAGCCGCAGTACTGCTTAATCATGAGATTTGAGTATCTTGCGGCTTAATGATGTCAGTTTCGATGTCAGTTGCAACGATGCAGTCGTTATTGCTATTTTTGACTGCTTTGCTTCAGCTGCCTTATAACTTTTATAACGCGCCTATTATATTAAATATGCGCCGATAATGCATGAC
>DAIPIF010000178.1:0-4628 GCA_036770925.1 Psychrobacter sp. | reverse complement strand
TCTGGGTTTAAGCCTTTTACGGGCACCACTTCTTGCAAGTGTTGGCGGACCGTATCGATAGGGAATTTTTGGGCAAGCAAGCGCTTGGGTACAATTTGGCTGCCTTGTTGACCTTTTACTTCAAACATCATAAAGAGATAGTCATCGGTTTCATCCCAGCTTTTGACTGCGCTCCACGGAATGACCGCTTGTTGGGTTTGACCGGCGCGCATTTGCATCCCGCGCATCTGGTTGCTATTGAACATATCGGTTTGATTCACTGGCATTGCCATGATGAGCCCGTGCTTTTGTACGCCTAACTTCATTTGGCGCATCTCATCGGGCATCTCTTGCTCCGCGACTTGTTTTTCAAACTCCCTTTTGACATACCATCTAAAACCAAGTGTTCTGACTAGGACATAAATGACGACGGCTACCAGCATCATCCAAAAAATAATCGTTGAGTAGCCCGATAAAAACAATAATCCTGCCACAGCCAATGCTACGACCACTGCCATAATCGCCCATTCTTTGGTTTTGAGACTGGATAAACCAAAAGAGGGCGTGGCGCTGGCAAATAACTCATACTGTGCTTGCTTAAATTCTGCTTCAGTCAGGTTTAACGCGACAGGTTGTAGGGTGTAGGGATACAATGCCATAAAGATTCTCAAATACGCAGGTTAAGAGCAAAGGGTCAGCGGTCGTGCTTATGTCATGAACATGCTAATGGTTTAGCAAAAAATAAAAAGGGGGCGACCAGCAAGATAATATGCGCTTATCTTACCGAAAAGCGCCCTTAAAAGAAACATAATTACCATACTTGCCCGCGTTGTTACTTCTGAAAACGTGGTCAAATCTGCTGCGTCTTGGTATCATAGGCGCTGGCATGTGCTATTGAGTGTGCATCACAACTTAAATTCCCTATTTATTACTAGCGCTACAGGCAACTATTATGATTGACCCCAAACTCTTACGTGGTGATTTAACCGATTTACAGCAGCAACTGGCAACGCGTGGCTATACGTTGGATATAGAATTTTGGCAAACCATTGAAAATGAGCGTAAATCATTACAAGTCAAAACCGAAGAGCTGCAATCGCGTCGTAATGCGGGTGCTCGGCAAGTGGGCGCACTCAAAAAATCAGGTGAAGATGCCAGCGAGCTGTTAAGCCAGATGCAAAGTATCAGTGGCGAGATTAAAACCGCCGAAGATGATTTGCGTACTTTGCAAGAGCGTCTGACCCAAGCGGCACTGCAAATCCCTAATCTACCCGCGGCAGATGTGCCCGTAGGAACGTCAGAGGAGGATAATATCGAGGTGCGTAAATGGGGTACGCCGCGCGCGTTTGATTTTGAGATTCAAGACCATACTCATATCGGTGAGACTTTGGGTATGCTCGACTTTGAGGCCGCGACTAAATTAACGGGTAGCCGCTTTAACGTCCTAAAAGGACAATTGGCGCAATTGCACCGTGCCTTGATTCAATTTATGCTCAATACCCATACCATGAAGTACGGCTACACCGAGACTTATGTGCCTTATATTGTCAATAGTGAGAGCTTAAAAGGTACAGGGCAATTACCGAAGTTTGAAGATGATTTGTTTAAACTGACCAATCATACGCATAATGACGGCACCGACTTTTATCTGATTCCAACCGCTGAAGTACCGATGACCAACTTGGTACGTGGTGAGCGTTTGGATGCTAAAGACTTGCCCCTTAAATTTACCGCGCATACGCCGTGTTTTCGTAGTGAAGCCGGCTCGCACGGTCGGGATACGCGCGGTCTGATTCGTCAGCATCAGTTTGAAAAGGTTGAGATGGTCAATATTGCCAACCCTGAGCAATCTGATGAGTTGCTTGAGGCAATGACCGCACAAGCAGAAGATATCTTGCAACAGCTTGATTTGCCCTATCGTACCGTCAAGCTTTGTACGGGTGATATGGGTTTTAGCGCCCAAAAAACCTACGACATCGAAGTGTGGCTACCAAGCCAAGAGACCTATCGGGAAATCTCGAGCTGCTCAAACTGTGGCGACTTTCAAGCACGGCGTATGGGTACGCGGGTCAAAGACGGCAAGCAGACCAGTTTAGCGCATACGTTAAATGGTTCAGGTTTGGCGGTTGGTCGCACCTTACTGGCGGTGATGGAAAACCATCAAAACGCCGATGGTAGTATCACGATTCCAGAGGTCTTGCGTCCGTTTATGGGCGGCGCGGCGACTATCACCCTTTAAAGAACTGAATTTATCGAATACAAAAGATGAAGCTACGCCATTATTTGGCGTGGCTTATGGCAATTATGTTAATATTAGCCCTTACCTTGATATGCTATTTATTAAGCGCGTTTGGGCGCTCTTATTCTATGATTTGCCCGATATTATTTAAACCGTTTTCCTTTTATTTGTCATACCTTTTATTTATAACTAGGACACTTTATGCCCACCCCCATTAGCGAACGTAAACTAGCCAATGCTATCCGCGTACTGTCATTTGATGCGGTACAAAAAGCCAATTCAGGTCATCCTGGTGCCCCAATGGGTATGGCGGACATTGCCGAAGTCTTATGGCGCAAGTTTTTGAAGCATAATCCAGCCGATCCACAATGGCATAACCGTGACCGTTTTGTCTTATCCAATGGTCATGGCTCGATGCTTATTTATTCATTACTGCATTTAACGGGCTATGATGTCAGCATTGATGATTTAAAAGGCTTCCGTCAGCTGCATTCAAAAACTCCTGGTCATCCAGAGCTTGGCTATACCCCTGGTATCGAAACCACCACGGGTCCTTTAGGGCAAGGCATTGCCAATGCGATTGGTTTTGCTATTGCAGAGAAAACCTTAGCCGCCCAGTTCAACCGTGACGGACATAACATCGTTGACCATCATACCTATGCCTTTTTAGGGGATGGCTGCTTGATGGAAGGTATCAGCCATGAAGTGTGCTCGCTTGCCGGCACACTGAAGCTTGGCAAATTGGTGTTCTTTTATGATGATAACGGCATCTCAATCGATGGTAATGTCGAAGGCTGGTTCACCGATGATACCCAAGCGCGTTTTGAGGCATATAATTGGCAGGTTATTAAAGTAGATGGTCACGATGCTGAGGCGATTACCCAAGCGACGGAGCAGGCGATTAAAGAAACCACTAAGCCAAGCTTAATCATTTGTAAAACGACGATTGGCGCGGGTAGCCCGAACAAGCAAGGCTTAGCGGCAAGCCATGGTGCGCCACTCGGTGATGACGAAATCGCTTTGACTCGTGATGCGCTGGCTTGGAAACACGCCCCGTTTGAATTAGAAGATGACATCTATGAAGCGTGGGACGGTAAAGCTAAAGGGGATGTGCTGCAAAAGAACTGGGAAGCGGACTTTGAGAGTTATAAAAAAGCCTATCCAGAACTCGCCGCTGAATTACTACGCCGCTTAAATGGCGACTTACCAGCGGATTTTGACAAGCAATCGCAAGACTATATCCAGCAAACCCAAGCGCAAGGCGGCGATATTGCCAGTCGTAAAGCCAGTCAAAATGCCATTAATACCTTGCAGCCCTTATTGCCAGAATTACTCGGCGGCTCTGCTGATTTGGCAGGCTCGAACTTGACCTTGTTCAAAGACGCCAAAGGCATCGAGACGGATGCTGACGGTAACTATATCTATTATGGCGTGCGCGAGTTCGGGATGACTGCGATTGCCAATGGTATTGCCTTGCATGGCGGCTTTATCCCTTATGTTGCCACCTTCTTGATGTTTATGGAGTATGCCCGTAATGCGGTGCGTATGGGTGCTTTAATGCGTCAGCGTATCATTCATGTTTATACTCATGACTCTATCGGTTTGGGTGAAGATGGACCGACCCATCAGCCTATTGAGCAATTGACCAGTTTACGTACCACGCCAAACTTGCGTACCTGGCGTCCATGTGATGCGACCGAATCCGCTACGGCTTGGGTCGAGGCGATTAAGTCTGCAAATAATCCATCGGCGCTCATCTTTAGCCGTCAAAACTTGCCGCATCAAGCCCGTGATAGCGAACAAGTGGCAAATATTACCAAAGGTGGTTATGTACTTGCCAAAGAGCAAGGCGCGCTACAAGCGATTATCATTGCAACGGGTTCAGAAGTTGGTCTTGCGATGCAAGCGTATGAAGCGTTAAGCGAAAATGGCGTTGGTGTGCGTGTGGTCTCTATGCCTTGTGCCGAGATATTTATGGAGCAAGATGCTGAATACCGCGCGTCGGTATTACCTGCCACTATCCGCGCCCGTGTCGCTGTAGAAGCCGCGCATGTGGACTACTGGTATAAGTTCGTTGGTTTAGATGGTAAAGTCATCGGCATGAGCACTTATGGCGAATCTGCCCCTGCTGAACAACTGTATCAAGAGTTTGGTATCACCACTGAAGCGGTGGTTGATGCGGTAAATAGTTTGGTTTAAAAGGCTTTATTTAAAGGGTTTAGCTTAAAGGGCGATTAACAAAACCCTTTAAATTATTGTCAATAATACTCATAAAAAAGCTGCCCTTAACGGAGCAGCTTTTTTGGTTTAAGGCTATCACAGCAGGCTATGGGGTGTTGCAAACCACATGTATTGCATTACTCCATGGGATAGCCTATTGCATTGATAAAGGCAACATTAAAATCATGAG
>DAIPIF010000177.1:0-4633 GCA_036770925.1 Psychrobacter sp. | reverse complement strand
ATATTTATTACTTATCACTGCTAAAAAATGGAGCGTACGATGAAAAGAATATTGGCAACTGCACTGGCTATTGGCGCAACTTCACTGATGGTAGGCTGCAGCGTAACCAACGCCATGAGTCCCAAAGCTCAGGTCGCCCCTAAAGCTGCAACCCCAACGCCATCAGTATTGATAAATGTCACCTCAGATGATGCGCAAGTACAGCTGATGTCAATGGTACTCACCATGCAAGTCGCCCAGCAAGGCGCTGAGACACGCGTATTACTCTGTGGTCCTGCAGGTGATATGGCATTACGTGACGCGCCTAAGAGTGTCACCACCGGACAGCCACCCAAAAACATGAGCCCACAAGGCTTGATGCAAATGGTCATGAAAAACACCAAGACCAAAGTTGAGGTTTGCGCCCTCTATCTACCGAGCAAAGGCGCTGATAAGTCGATATTAATAGACGGCGTCACTGCGGCTGACCCTGCTGAAATCGGCGCTCTAATGATTGATGGCAAGACGCAAGTGGTGAGCTTTTAAGCGGTTTTTAAGTAAAAATAGCTTATAAATAACATATAACGCCTCTACACATAAAAAGGACACGCTAGTGATTATCGTGTCCTTTTTTGTGGGTGTTATCCGCCGGTTGAAATTTAGGCTATACTCTGCATCAGCACTGGTTATCCGCGCGCTATCAGTGAGTTAATGCAACGATTCACCAAGTAGGGTAGCGAAATATGCCAGTCACTTACTCTATAAAAGGCTCAAAATGATGATTAATACTAAAATATATAAAGCGGTTTATAAACTCGCCGAGGATTTGTTAGAGGCGGATAGTAAAGGCAATCAAGCAGAATTTGATGCCCTATATGCCACGCTGCAAGCCGTTTGTGTTGATAATGAAAATACCGATAAAGACCATCCTGAACAGTGGGAAACCCTCGCGGATTTTACGGCTGATTTAGAGGGTGCTTTAGTTATTTATGATAAAGCGTTAGCGAAAGCCACCGCGATAAATTCAAAAGACCATTTATCCTCGATTGCGCATTCTATGGCGCTATTGCAAATTGAATTGGGTCAAACGGACGCGGCAATTAACAGTCTGCAAAATGCCAAAGTCAGCGCCAATAAAATTGAGGATAAAGAATTTAAAGTAGAGATTGACACCTTGCTGGATAAATTATTGGCATCATAAATTTAAAAAGCATCAATTTGATGGTGGGTGTTAGTGTTATTAATTTGAATCGACTATACTTATGGCAATCCGCTTGTATTTTGTTATAAAGTTGGTCAGAATATTGAAACGAAATCGTTTTAGCGGATTCGTCACAATATGCCCCATAGCGGGCTAATCTTAATATGGAAGTTACTAGGAAAAATATATGAGCTCAAATAATTATGAAGATCGTGTTCAGCACGAAGGCTTGCGCGAAAAAATCATGACTGCTGAACAAGCAGCTTCATTTGTAAAAAACGGCATGACGCTGGGTATTGCCGGATTTACAGGGGCAGGTTATCCGAAGTTTGTACCCACCGCTATCGCTAATCGTGCCAAAGCCGCTCATGCCAATGGCGAAGAGTTTGGCATTGGTATGCTAACGGGCGCCTCAACCGCTCATGATTGTGACGGCGTCTTGGCAGAAGCCAATTGTGTGAATTTCCGCGCGCCATTCCAATCAGATCCTGCGATGCGCAACGACATTAATGCCGGTAAAACTCATTATGTCGATATGCATTTATCACATTTTGAGCAGCAAGTGCGTTTTGGCTTCTATGGTGATATGGATATCGCCTTGATTGAAGCGACCGCTATCACCCCAGATGGCAAAATCATTCCGTCAATGGGTATCGGCACCAATAACCAGTGGCTCAAAACCGCTAAAAAAGTCATTATCGAAGTCAATGCGCGTCAAAGCATGATGTTAGAGGGTATGCATGATATCCCTGCCGACATTGGTGCGCCGCCGAATCGTCAGCCGATTCCTATCGTTAATGCTGATGACCGTATCGGTACACCTTATTTAGAGTGTGACCTTGATAAAATCATCGGTATTGTGTTGACAGATGCCTCTGATCGTAACAGTAAATTTGCCGATCCTGATGAGAATTCAAAAACCATCGCCTCGCAAATCATCGACTTTTTAGACCATGAAGTTAAACAAGGTCGCTTGCCAAAAAATCTATTACCACTTCAGTCTGGTGTGGGCAACGTGGCAAACGCGGTATTGATGGGTCTGCAAGACAGCCCGTTTGATGACTTGATGGGTTATACCGAAGTATTGCAAGACGGTATGCTTGATTTGGTACTGAGCGGTAAAATGAAATCGGCTTCTGCTACAGCATTGTCGTTCAGCCCTGATGCGCTGCAACGCTTCAATGATAATATCGAGTTTTTGAGTGATAAGCTTATTTTGCGTCCACAAGAATTCACTAACCATCCTGAAGTGATTCGTCGTTTGGGCATTATCGCGATGAATGCGATGATTGAGGCGGATATCTATGGTAATGTCAACTCAACCCATATTATGGGTACCAAGATGATGAATGGTATCGGTGGTTCGGGCGACTTTACCCGTAACTCGCATTTCTCCTTCTTTGTCAGTCCATCGACAGCTAAAGGCGGCGCAATCTCTGCCATCGTGCCTATGGTATCGCATCACGACCATACTGAGCATGACGTGATGTTCTTGGTGACTGAGCAAGGTTTTGCTGATTTACGTGGTAAGTCGCCGCGTCAACGCGCCAAACTTATCATCGATAACTGCTCGCATCCTGATTATCGCCCTATGCTGCAAGACTATTATGCGCGTGCTGAAAAAGCAGGTTCATTGCACACGCCGCATATCTTGACAGAAGCTTTGTCATGGCATCAGCGTTTTGTCGAAACCGGTGATATGCGTATCAAATAAGCCACTGCGCTAAATAGTTTGTTATTATTAAAAAACCCCTTAGTTATCATAGCTAAGGGGTTTTTTTATGTCTACATTTAAATAAAAACTTTAGCGATAACTATACATCACTCAACACCGCCACCATCGCATTGGCGACATAATCGACATTGCTGGTATTGAGACCTGCCATACACATCCGTGAGTTGGAGACGAGATAGACCCCAAACTCGCTTTGCAAGCGCTCAACTTGTGGCGGGGTTAATCCTGTAAAGCTAAACATACCGTTTTGACGGGTAATATAATCAAAATTGCGATTGGGCAGTTTGGCGGCGAGGACTGATTTGAGTTTTAAACGCATGGCTTTGATACGGTCACGCATCGCATAAACCTCATTGACCCATTGCTTATACAAGACGTCATCGTTCATCACGATATCGACCACCCGTCCACCGTGAGAGGGAGGACTGGTATAAATGCGCCGTACCGTAAAATTCAGCTGCCCAAAGACGCGCTCGGCTTCATCGGCACTCGGGCAAACAACCGATAAACCGCCGACACGCTCGCCATAAAGGGATAAGTTTTTGGAAAATGAGTTACTCACAAATACCGGCAAGCCCATAGCAACGGCTTTACGAATGGCATAAGCATCGCTGTCCATATCCGCGCCAAAGCCTTGATAAGCGATGTCCATAAAAGGTATCAGCTCGCGCTGTTTGATAACTGCTAGCACTTCATCCCATTGCGCTGGCGTCAAATCCATCCCTGTGGGATTGTGGCAACACGGATGTAATAACAGCACATCGTTTTTATTTAATTGCGCGATAAAATCAAGCATGGCATCAAACTTGATGCTACTGGTGGCGTTGTCATAATATGGATAGACCCCGACCTCGATATCGCAGCCTGCAAAGATGGCAATATGGTTGCTCCATGTCGGGTCGCTCACATAGCATTTGGCGTCTGGAAACCACTCATGAATAAACTCCGCACCCACTTTTAAGGCGCCAGAGCCGCCTAGAGTGGCGATAGTTGCCACGCGGTTTTGTTGTAAAATGGGCGCGTCTTTACCAAATAGCAGATTTTGGCAGGCAAGCCGATGCCCTGATAACCCTGCCATGGGCAAATACGGTCGCGGTGCAATAGGGTCAGCAATGCGCTGCTCGGCGATTTTTACGCAATCGAGGACGGGTAGCTTGCCGTTTTCATCATAATAAATACCGATACCTAAATTAACTTTATTAGGATTTTGGTCAGCCAAAAACTTATCCATCAGCCCCAAAATAGGGTCGCCAGCATAATAATCCACGCGCTCAAACATATCTTTGCATCCTTAAAGGGATTGAATAAAAAAGGGATTAAATAAATAATACGAATCACATCAATGATAGAGATGAAATAAACCGCTTAAAAGCATAAATGAGATTGCGGATGAACTCAATACACAATTCATTCTATAATGAGAATAACCTCAAATACGCGAGCCCACTATGTCCCTAATCACTGATAAAATTATCCACCATCCGCTTGTCAGTATTCACAGCACAAAAACATGGCTGTTTGTGCCGGCAACTAAGCTGACTCTCATTGCCAAAGCCTTTGCCAGTGGCGCCGATGCGGTTATCGTCGATTTAGAAGATACCGTGGCACAAAAAGACAAAGCATCTGCCCGTGCCGCCCTATCAGCGCATTATCACAGTAAGGATTATCAGCCTATTTGGCTACGCCTTAATAAGGCTGGCACTGAGGCGTTCACCGAT
>DAIPIF010000176.1:4259-4647 GCA_036770925.1 Psychrobacter sp. | reverse complement strand
TAAGGGTTATTCTCCACGAAGCTATGTTTTATTTAGTATTAAGAAAGCATGGGATGGGCAAAAGCAATATGATTCTAAGAGCAAAACAAGCGATGGGATTATAAAAATATATAAGAAAAATCAGGCTAAGTTAGACAAACTTATAGCCTTTAGTGGCTTTACCGCTCAGAAAATGATAAACAATTCTATCGAACAGATGTATGATCAGCTTATTAAAGATGATACTGAAGCAGTAGATAAGGACGATGCTTCAGGTTAACCTCACACTTGTTGTAAGTTTATCCACGGCTTCTGCCTTTTCATACTACGCTCATAGCTTGTGTTATACTAAAACCTAGTCAAGCGATAATATTTAGTTACTATTAAATTATAAAACTGAAAAACAAAC
>DAIPIF010000176.1:0-4249 GCA_036770925.1 Psychrobacter sp. | reverse complement strand
ATGGATTAATGAGCCTTTTTAGAGGGTTCCGCTGGGTTATGCTCTAAAATGACACACCAAATAAGCACCCAATCAAACCTTAGTATTAAAGCCTTCTCAAGAAATAGGAAATAAAGACGTCGAACCCATCGCTGATGCCTGATGTTGACCAGCGTGTTGAATTTTGACTTATTTCTTGCTTTAATGACACTTTTCGATAAGATAGTAATCAATTACTATCTTATTAGGAGTACTCATGAGTTTCCACTCAAAAAATCTACCGGCTGATGAACGTCGTACCGTTACTATCAAGTCCGTCGTGGAGCTCGCCGGTACGCAAAACCCAAGTAAGATTACTACTGCAGCAATCGCTAAACACATGAACTTGACCCAAGGTGCACTGTTTCGGCATTTTCCGAATAAGGAAGCAATTTGGCAGGCGGTCATGGAGTGGGTGGCAGAGCGTCTACTGGCTAAAATTGATACATCCACACAAGGAATCGAGTCACCCTTGATAGCTATGGAAGCAATGTTCATGAGTCATATTGATTTCGTGGTCGAGCATCCAGGTGTACCGAGAATGATTTTTGGAGAGCTTCAGCGTGCCGAATCGACACCAGCCAAGTGTATGGTGCAAACTTTGATTCAGCGCTACGGCGAACGCTTGCATTTACTCATTAATAAAGGTAAGGCCAGCGGCGAGTTGCCGTCATCCCTTGATAACGAGGCAGCGGCAATGCTGTTCATTGGCACCATTCAAGGTTTGGTTATGCAATCGATGCTGGTAGGTGACGTGGGACGCATGCAGCACGATGCGCCACGGGTTTTTGCGATTTATATGCGCGGCATAAGGGGTATTCAATGAAGAAGTTACCCATACAAGGACGCACTTTAGCGCTGCTTGCCATCATCATTCCATTGCTGGCCCTTTTTATCTATGTCGGCCTACGATCAGGCCCACTCGCCCCCGTCGCTGTGACGGTGGCAAGTGTGGAGTCGGGATCTATCACCCCAGCGCTGTTCGGTATCGGCACGGTAGAATCACGTTATACCTACAAAATCGGACCAATATTTGCAGGTCGCGTCAAAAGCTTGGATGTGCATGTGGGCGATCAGGTCAAAGCTGGACAGGTACTTGGTGGGATGGAGCCGGTTGATCTCGATGATCGGGTTCGTTCCCAAGAATCAGTACTCAAGCGTGCGGAAGCCGTATTACAAGAGTCGAAAGCTAGGCAAGTCTATGCGCAAATACAGGCGAAACGCTATGAGCAATTATTGTCAGTGCAAGCGGTCAGTGAGGAGAGCGTCGCCACGAAAAAACAGGAACTACAGGTCGCTAATGCTGAACTATCCGTCGCTCAGGCAGACCTTGCTCGAGCACACTCCGACCGAGAAGGATTCATTGCGCAGAGAAGTAATCTACGCTTAATCGCGCCGGTCGATGGGGTCGTTGCCGTGCGTGATGCTGATCCCGGCACCACGGTCGTCGCAGGGCAAGCGGTGGTAGAGGTAATAGACCCCAAAAGTTTATGGATCAATGTGCGTTTTGACCAAATCAATGCATCGGGGCTAGCTGCAGGCTTACCGACTCGTATCATCCTGCGTTCGCGTAGCGGCCAAATCTTGAAAGGTAGCGTGCTGCGTGTGGAGCTCAAAGCCGACGCGGTAACCGAGGAGATGCTCGCCAAGGTGACCTTCGATAATCAACCAGACTCTTTGCCATCAATAGGCGAACTGGCAGAAGTCACCGTTGACTTACCGGCGCTCCCGACCGTTCCTTTGATCTCCAACGCTGCCGTTCAGCGTGAGGGGGACAAGGTCGGTGTCTGGCAAATAGTGGATGGTGATCTGCATTTTTCCCCGATCAAGCTCGGTGCATCCGATCTCAATGGCTATGTGCAGGTGCTCGAAGGGCTTAACAAAGGTGATCAAGTCGTAACCTATAGCGAAAAGGCATTGAAAGTGGGCAGTCGTATCCATATAGTCGATCGCATTTCAGGAGTGTCACCATGATCAGCTTAGCTGGTCGCGATATTCTTCATGCTTGGGGAAAGTTCATCTTTACCGGTATTGGTCTGGGTCTGCTGATCGGCGTCACTCTCGTTATGGCCGGAGTTTACCGGGGTATGGTGGACGATGGCAAAGCCTTACTCGATAATAGTGGCGCTGATCTTTGGGTGGTGCAGAAGGATACACTGGGTCCCTACGCGGAGTCGTCTAGCATCAACGATGACGTCTATCGCACCATCCTTGCCATGCCGGGCGTCGCCGAAGCAGCGAACGTGACCTACCTAACCACACAAGTACATAAAGGCGAAAGTGATGTACGTGCCATGGTAGTTGGTATTGCGCCTGGTGAGTTGGGAGCCACACCTGGATGGCCTCCTTATCTCGTTGCTGGCCGCCAAATCACGCGCAGTCACTACGAGGCGGTGGCCGATATCGCTACCGGCTTTAAATTGGGAGATTCTCTAGCTATTCGTCGCAATCATTACACTGTTGTGGGGCTAACACGGCGCATGGTATCGTCTAGTGGTGACCCAATGGTGTTTGTTCCGCTCAAGGATGCCCAAGAAGCCCAGTTTCTCAAAAACAACGACGCCATTTGGCAAAGCCGACAGCGCACTGAAGCCAATCCCGCTTTTAATCGTCCCGGTGTGCCAGGTTTGTTAGATGCTGTGATTGCTTCACAGAATACCAACTTGTCCGTCAATGCCGTACTGGTCACACTGAAACCCGGCTATGCGCAGAATGAAGTGGCCGAATCCATCCAGCGCTGGAAGCGTTTGACAGTCTACACGCGGGCACAGATGGAAGACATCCTCGTCGGCAAGTTAATCGCTACCTCAGCCAAGCAGATCGGCATGTTTCTAGTAATTTTAGCCATTGTTAGCGCGGCTATCGTTGCTTTCATCATCTATTCGCTGACCATGGACAAAATCCGCGAAATCGCGGTATTGAAGCTCATTGGCACCCGTAACCGAACTATCGCGGCGATGATCATGCAACAGGCGCTTGCACTAGGTGTGATTGGCTTCGTGGTTGGCAAGATTACGGCCACTTTCGCCGCACCTGTGTTTCCCAAGTATGTGCTGCTTACGCCAATGGATTCGGTGATCGGTTTTCTTGCCGTGCTCGTGATTTGCATACTTGCAAGCATTATCGCCATTCGTATGGCACTCAAGGTCGATCCGGCCGAAGCGATAGGATAACTCAATGACTAAAAAAGGAATACACATCGAAGGCCTAAGCAAACGCTTTGGCAAAGGTGACACGGCTGTCTACGCGTTGAAGGACGTGAATATGCAGGTTGCACCAGGTGAGGTTGTTGGCTTGATCGGTCCTTCCGGATCAGGCAAGAGCACACTGCTAAAATGCCTAGGCGCGGTGATTGATCCGAGCGCCGGTCGCATGACGCTGGGCGATGAGGTAATCTACGACGATGGTTGGAAAGTTCGTGATTTGCGTGCCTTGCGCCGCGACAAAATTGGTTTTGTCTTCCAATCACCATATTTGATTCCGTTTCTGGATGTCACTGACAATGTAGCTCTGCTGCCAATGCTAGCAGGCATCTCGAATGCAAAGTCACGGGCGAAGGCATTGGCGTTGCTCACGGCACTTGATGTGCAACACCGAGCTCAAGCCATGCCTTCGCAACTTTCCGGTGGCGAGCAGCAACGGGTTGCTATTGCGCGTGGATTGGTCAATCAGCCACCGGTGATTCTGACGGATGAACCGACCGCCGCTCTCGATAGCGTGCGTGCCATGGCAGTGATTCGCATCCTTAACGACATGGCTCAGAAATTCGAAACTGCCATCATCGTTGTCACTCATGACGAAAAAATTATTCCTACTTTTAAGCGTATCTACCACATCCGAGACGGCGTAACCCATGAAGAAGTTGGCGAAGGCAGAGCGTTCGAATGAGGGAAATATTGAATGATAGAAAGGTCTTATGACCTACCACAAACATGGCCCCACAAGGCAACTTGCCTAGTGGTTGCCAGTCTGACTAGTTGTGTTGCCGGCCCTTATTTTCAATAACCCATCGCACCTAATAGGTGGGCTTTTCGGGGCCTTTCCCAAGATAAAGTCAGTCAAATTGAAGGCCGTGACAACATTCATTTTATGGATGGCTTTCCGATACCCGTCTGTCATTATGGACGCGCTTATCGGCATAAGAATTATCAAGACTTAGCAGCTTTTAGCTACTGTGCCGCTAAGCAAGAGAAGTACTATGGTTTTGAAGGCCATTTGCTTGTTAACTTAT
>DAIPIF010000175.1:0-4686 GCA_036770925.1 Psychrobacter sp. | reverse complement strand
GTATTGCCACCATTTCCACCTTCACCTGGCAGCGGACCCAAATCAGGTTTAGGCGCAATAGTATCTGTACCATCGCCACCGCCACAGCCTGCCAAAGCAAGCGCACAAGATAAAGAAGTGAGTTGAAATAACTTTGAGGTCATAGCACGTGAAGGATAGGACATTTTGGGGCTCCGCAAGCGATTTTTTGAGCAAATAGGCAAAATCATGAGGTAATCTATTAGAAGATAAACAGTATTATACAAATTTATCACAATACTAAACATATTAACAGATTGTATGAATTTTCTAACGCTAACTTTACTGACTTTTGTGTTAACTTACAACTTAAAATTTAACCTTAATACTAAGTAATCTATAACATCACCTTACCTATTCAGGGTATAATGGCTTACTTTTATCACGGCAATTATTACAAAATAATTTGAGTATTTACTGAATTTATGGTATAAATGTCGGCTTTAAAATTTTCTGAATTGGTCAGCCTGTTATTTGCCTTTAGATGACAGAGATGCCAACTCAACCTTCATATAGATTTGTTTGGTGCAACGGTGCTGCTTGCTGTGTCCATGCCGCAAATACGCGCAACTTGCCCAGACTGGTATGAGACACCCTCATACCTCATAGATTAGGAGTTCCCCATGGCTAGAGTTTGCCAAGTGACCGGAAAGCGCCCTATGGTGGGTAATAATGTTTCGCACGCGAACAACAAGACCCGTCGTCGCTTTTTACCAAACCTTCACAACCATCGTTTTTGGGTAGAGTCTGAAAATCGTTTTGTGCGCCTACGTATCTCTACCAAAGGCATGCGCATCATTGACAAACTCGGTATCGATAAAGTGCTAGCAGATTTGCGCGCACAAGGTCAAAAAGTATAAGTAACGATAGCTGGCTGATAACGGATAATGATATTATCTGTTTTATCTGAGCCACTGTTTACCACAGTATTTATAATTAATAGCATTTATGATTTAAAATATCTGTGGTAACTTTTATTTAAGACTCATACCTATCGTTTGACGACCCTCATTTACAGGAAAGCTATCATGAGAGATAAAATTAAGTTGGTATCATCTGCAGGTACTGGTTACTACTACACCACTACCAAAAACAAACGTACGATGCCGGGCAAAATGGAGATCAAAAAGTTTGATCCTAAAATCCGTCAACACGTTATTTTTAAAGAAGCCAAAATCAAATAGTTTTTATAGAGTGCTATTACAGTAATCTATAACACTATATTTGGCAGCATAAAAAAGGGTTTATCAATCATTGATAAACCCTTTTTTTGTCTTGTCTTTTGTCTTAACCATAACTATTGTTTATCATTAGCTATAATGGGTGGGCTCTTTATCATAAACATGGGCATGCCATTGGCTCATCTGCTTTTGCATGATGACTTGCACCGCCGCATGTATCATATGCTGACCGATGGCTTGCGTGTCACTACCGAGCAGCTCTTTTAATTTATCAGAGAAGTCGATGGTCATGAGGGTCTCGTTTTCTTGTTCGGCATCACGCAATAACAGTTTGCCATCTTCTGCTTGTACCAGCTCCAGCGTGGTCTCTTTGGCAAACCCTGCCGCAAATGGCTCAGCACTGTCGCCGTCTATTTCTATTTCATTATCGATATCGTAGGGCATTTAGTGTCTTCCTTATTATCCCGTTTTATATTGGCGTGCAAGCGTTGGCTTTGGCGCTCAATGACAAAACCATGCACAATCTGGATATACGGGTAAAATTATCTTAGTCATACAATGGATGCCACTTGTCTATATTTCAAGGGTAAGAGGTTGCCTAAAACCAATTAACGCCAATAACGCATCTTGGCAATGGTGAATAAAAACGCCACAAACATCCCCAAATAATACGTGAGCTTCAGCTCTAAAGTTGGATCTCGATATTTAAAGGGCAGCGCTATCGTTGCCGTGGCGGTGGGAAATATCAGCAGCATCAATAGCCAGTTTTCAAAGACATGCAGCCAACCTTGCAAGTCTGTACCATGACTCAGTCCTGCTAAGCCTAATAGCAGACAGGCGATGATTAAGCTGGTAAACAGCCCGTTTGGTAGCTCTTTTGGGTAGATAATATTGGCAATTTTGGTCGGTATGATTTGCATGCAAAATTCCAGTTACCCTATTGGCGTAACGTGTTAATGAATTATTTATTAAAACTATCAGCGCTTAGCTATAAGTGCCCATCAGCCATAATAGAGAAATACAAGAGGTCAAATAGCCCAAACTAATGGCATTCCAGCTCTCGATATGAGTACCGTTTAGTTTATTAAATAAACGCGAGCCAAGCCAAAATAATAAGGGAATACCGAGCACAAAGGCAGGGATAAGCACAGCGGCATGCAGCAGCACTTCCGTGGTATCGTGACCGGCTAGCAGGCGAAAAACGTAACCTGCCAGACTTAAAATCAGCGCAAAAACAGCTAAGCCGATGGTAATACCTTTGGGCACCAGACTGCGTGGCTGAGGCTGATGGGCTGTTTGGTTGGCATGGTTATTTTGGTTATTTTGTAAATCACTGGCACTGGTATTTACGTCGGATATTGAATGTTGAGTATTCATATCTCACCTCTATTAGGTCTATAACGGTGGTATCCATCATGGGGGTTCATTGATTGGCTACCACCCTATTATGTCGATAATTATGTTATTTATCAATACTTTAATAAGTGCTTTAATAAACGCTTTAATAAATACTCATAACGATAAGACAAGCAATGATACTGATAGGTAGCCTTTATTTGGCGTGCTGAACCAAGGCTAACTGCTCACGCATCTCATCAATGGCTGCGGTATAATCGTCTTGATTAAAAATAGCGGAACCGGCGACAAACATATCAGCACCCGCCTCAGCAATGGCGCGGATATTACTGGCTTTGATACCGCCATCGACCTCTAATCTGATATCTCGACCACTGGCATCAATACGCTGACGTACCGCGCGCACTTTATCTAAAGTACCCTCAATAAAGGACTGCCCACCAAAGCCGGGATTGACACTCATGAGTAAAATCTGATCGACTTTATCCATCACATAATCCAAATGATGCAAGGCAGTCGCAGGATTGAGCACCAAACCGCATTTAGCGCCGCCATCTTTAATCATCTGCAATGAGCGGTCAACATGGCTACTGGCTTCAGGATGAAAGGTGATAATATCAGCGCCAGCCTCCAAAAACTGCTCAATCATGCTATCAACTGGCGATACCATCAAATGCACGTCGATGGGCGCATCAATGCCATAATCACGTAATGCCTGACAAATCATGCTACCAAAAGTGAGATTGGGCACATAATGATTGTCCATCACATCGAAATGAATCACATCTGCACCCGATGCTAGTACGCGCGCAACGTCTTCGCCTAAACGGGCAAAGTCGGCAGATAAAATGGACGGCGCAATTAAGTAAGGCTTAGCAGGACAAATCATAACAGGCTACCTGATTGAGATAATGTATTGATCATAAAAGTCATAGGTTAAATTAGTGAGTCATTAGTATAAGTAAAAGACGTTAGGTGATACAGATTAGCGCGGCTTATATTGGGTTTTGCAATAGGCGCGACCGACATCAAAACCGCGTTTTGCCTGATGTTTGGTAGTGCGCCCCGTCACCCGCGCGCGCCATAAGCGAAAAGAGGAGGGCTTTAACTGTTGGCGCATCAAGATAATCACCGCCGCCTCATTAAGCCCATAGCTGTGCTCAATCGCTGCAAAGGGCGTTCTATCTTCCCACGCCATCTCTATCACCCGAGACAGCGAGGGCGCATCAAGCTCATTCATATCACCCTGAGCGGCGGGTTGTGCGGTCATGGCACTGGCACTTTTAGGCTCAGAGCCTTTATTAGTTTGCTTTTGTTGCAATGCTGCCTCTATCTCTGCCTGCATAGTCGCCAGCGATGCTTTAGAATTTATCATAACAGCTTACCTTTTAAGGGGTGATTGTAAGGAGTGACTGTTTTTTGGGGCACGCTTAACTATTCGCAAGATAGGCGGCTCTATAATGATGCTCAATATGGTCATTTATTACCGTTTGAATAAAGTAATAACTGTGGTCATGACCGGCGTGATAACGTAAGGTTAAAGGCTGCTTGGCGTGCTCACAAGCGGCTTGGATTTTGGGGGTTTGCAATTGCCCCTCTGCTAAGAAGTTATCAGCGCCGCCTTGATCGACCAATACACTGGCGTACTGTTTGCCGGCTTGCTCAATCACTTGTGCCGCATCAAACGACTGCCAAAGCGACTTATCCTCACCGAAATACTCGCTATAGGCCGCCGCGCCCCATGCCGACTCACTCGCCGCACACACCGGTGATAATGCGGAAACGCTGGCAAATTTGGCAGGAAATTTAAAGCCCAACATCAATGCCCCATGCCCGCCCATTGAGTGACCCATCACGCCCAAGCTATCGATAGCAAACGCCTCATGCAGCAGCGCATACAGCTCATCGACAATATAGCTTTGCATATTAAAATGTGTTGACCACGGCGCGCGCGTGGCGTCCACATAATAGCTTGCGCCTTGACCGACAAAATAACGCTCATCGTTCGGCACATCGTGCTGCTCACTACTACGCGGTGAGGTATCTGGCGCAATAAATATCACCCCAAGCTCGCTACATTTTTGTTGAAAATGCGCCTTGTGCGTGACGTTATCGGCATCACAAGTTAAGC
>DAIPIF010000174.1:0-4688 GCA_036770925.1 Psychrobacter sp. | reverse complement strand
CTAAGCAGACAGGCTAGCAACAGGCTTACCAGCTTTTGCCCCATAGTCATTCTCATTTGCATACCTCCGCGACCTGAATCGGGTCTGGACGCGTATTATTATTACTGGCCTCATTAAGGGTCATCAAACATGGCGTAATACGCTCTTGCCAATTTGCCTCATTAATCTCACCAATAATATGCTGACGAATCACCCCATCTGCATCGACTAAAAAGGTCTCAGGCGCACCCGTTAGCCCTAAATCTAGCGCAAACTGCCCAGACAAATCTTGAATAGACATCGAAAAAGGATCACCGCGCTGATTGAGATACCCGAGCGCATCGCCAATCTCATCTTTATAATTTACCCCGACGATATTGACCCCGCGCTCCTCTAACTGCATCAGAAACGGATGCTCAACGATACAGGTCGGACACCAAGAACCCCAGACATTCATCAAAAAAGGCTGCTTAGGCAAATTATCATGAGTCATCATCCGCGTCGTATCGGACAGCAGCGGCAGCTCAAACGCCGGTACTGGACGCTCAAGCGCGGTATTGGTGACAATATCGGTAGGCTTACCCAGACGCATATATAGCATCACCAGCAAACCCAAAAACACCACCAACGGAATTAAAAACCAGACCTTTATCTGCTTTTTATGCATCGTTTTAACGTTGGTATGTTTGGACGTATTAGGAGCACTCATCTTATTACTCCCCTATCGTAGTGGTCGTGGACAAGGTTGGCGGTACGCTGACTCGCAAAGGATTTGGCGTCGGCGTTTTTTTTGATGCGATACCGTTTATCTAGCATACTCAGTAGCGCACCCACCGCCATAATAATCGAACCAAGCCATATCCAACGAATCAGCGGCTTAACATAAATACGTACCGCCCACTCATTACTATCCTCAGATATTGGCTCACCAAGCGCCACATATAAATCACGCATCAAGCTGGCATCAATTGCCGCCTCGGTCATCGGCATCATACTAATGATATAAGTACGCTTTTCAGGATATAAGGTCGTCACCGCTTTACCGTCTTTGGTCACCAACACTTCAGCCTCTACCCCATCAAAGTTGCTGCCTCTAACCTCATGAAAATCTTTTATTTTAAAGTCATAGCCTTGTACATGCACGCTATCACCCAAACCTAACGCCACATCGCGCTCAACACTTAAGGTACTGGTAAAAGCCACCCCAATGACCGCAATGATGACGCCAATATGGGCGGTCTGTTGACCCCAATAGCTTAACCGTAGCTGACCCAAACCTTTAAAAAAGTTGGGAGCATTTTTGGTTTTATCTCTAAAATCAATCACCATCCATAATAGAACCCAAAAGCTCACCGCTAACGTCACGCCGATATTGAGCATCTCTGAGGGACTGACAAAGTAAGTAATAATTGCGGCTAATACCAAACTGCTCGCCGCAATCACCATACCCACACCCAATAAAGGACGCGTCTCTTTTTTCCAGCGGATATTTGAGCCCATACCCATAGCGATTAATAATAGCCAAGTCAGCGGTACAAATAACGCATTAAAATAAGGAGGACCTACGGAGACCTGACCTAAATTAAACGCATCAGCGATAATAGGATACAGCGTACCGAGGAGCACCACTAAGGTTGAGATTAAAATAATGACGTTATTAATCACTAAAAACGACTCGCGTGACACCAGTTGATACTGGCTCTCAACCGTCAAGCGCCAACCACGCACCGCAAACATCAGCAAACCACTACCGACAATAATGCCCAAAATAGCCAAAATCACTAAACCACGAGTCGGGTCAGCAGCGAACGAATGCACCGAGGTGATTACCCCTGAGCGTACCAAAAACGTTCCCAGCAAACTCAAGGCAAAGGCAAAAATAGCCAGCATAATCGTCCATGCTTTGAACACCCCACGTTTTTCGGTAACTGCTAACGAATGGAGCAGCGCGGTACCGGCGAGCCACGGCATCAAGGAGGCGTTTTCAACCGGATCCCAGAACCACCAACCGCCCCAACCGAGCTCATAGTAGGCCCACCACGAGCCTAGCGCGATACCAATGGTTAAAAACCCCCACGCCGCAAGCGCCCATGGACGTGACCAACGGGTCCACACCGCATCCAAACGCCCTTCCCACAATGCCGCCATACAAAACGCAAACGGCACCACCATACCGACATAACCCATATACAGCATCGGCGGGTGAATCACCAAGCCAAAATCTTGTAATAAAGGGTTCAAATCAGCGCCATCAACCGGCAAGTTTGGCAAAGTACGCTCAAACGGCGACGAGGTAAAAATCAGCATCGCCAGCATCATCAGCTGTACGCCTGCCAAAATCACCAGTACTCGCGCCCGCATCGATAACGGCAGACCACGACTGAAATAAGACACCAAGGCACACCATGTCGCCATGATGGTCATCCACAGCAGCAGTGAGCCTTCATGCCCGCCCCACGTTGCCGACAGCTTATAATACCAAGGCAACAAGGTATTAGAATGCTGCGCCACATAAACGAGGCTAAAATCATTATAGTAAAAAGCCGCCATCAGTGAGCCAAAAGACACGCCCATCGCCACAAACTGCGCCCACGCCAGACTCGGTGCCAAACGCTGCCAAGCCGCTCTATCTCTCATAACACCAATAGTTGGCAATACCACCTGCAAAATCGCCAAGATAAAGGCGGCCAGTAAGGCAAGATACCCTAACTCTGTGATTAACATATAATCGAACCTTGTTATACGCTCATAATTTACGATTACGGATTGGACGCCACGAGGTACTGACGTCCCATATTTGTATGACTATTAACGCCTGTACGCTCATATCATGGCTACGTAATGGCGTATAGTATTTGAAGTTTTGACGTTAACTGTATCTCTTATCATGCTTATATCTGCTTACCCTAGCGGCTGCTAGCGTTACATTAGCGTACGTTACCGCCAACTTATCACCCGCTTATCTCTCGCTTGTATATACTGTGTAGAGGCAATTTTTGCTTACTAAACTCTTTACACTTTATTTTGGGGCGTGCCGTCGGATACGGCATCAAGTTGATGGAAAAAACACCAAAATCAGGTGTAACCAACCGGCGATAAACCCCGTCAAACCGCCCAATATAATCAACGTCAGCTCATCTTCACGAAACGCCGGACGCAATAAGTTCTGGAACTCATCAGGAGATAACGCCCGCAGACGGTCACGAAATAGACCAAATATCTTACTCGCGCGGCTCTCATTGAGCTTAGGGTCTCGCAGGGGCACCATCGTTGCCGTGATGGATTTATCAATAATGGTGTTTTTTAACTGACCAAACTCGCGGCGACCCAGACCCATGCGCAATGTCGTGCGAATCACTGGCGACTCAAGCACTTGATACAGATGCGACTTCATCAGCTCACGCGTTTGCGGCGCGCGCGTCCCATACATCATCTCATTCATGATGTTCTCTAAAGTCACTAAGTCATTGACCACGATTTCAGCAAACACATCCGACACTTCCTCTTGGCGTTTCATAAACCCACCTTGCCAGCGGAACTTTGAGATATGTGGACGATGCAAGGTGATAAAAGGGAAACCTTTAGAGACGCTAAACACCTTTAAATAAGAAATAAAACGTGGTTCAACGGGATTAAACACCATCCAAATGGCAATCCAGTTGGTCAAGAAGCCCCAAATTGCTGCAAAAAATGGCACAGTCCAATGCTGCGGCACCACCAAAAAGATAAACATCTGGATGATACCAAATACCAAGCCAATTAACGCGCTGATATGCCAAATAAAATCAATCTCTGTTTGACCGACCTTTAAAAACATATTGACCATCAAGCGCCGATCACTCTCCATCTTATTGACAATCATCTCACGCATATCGACCAAATCTTCGACTTGATAGGTCAAATCAGTCACTAGCGCCTGCATAATCTCAGGCAACTCCTGATGCGCCTGCGCATAAATACGGCGCTTAATAGCGTAGGGAACGTTACTCCATAAAGTCTCGGAGCGATCAAGCATGATTTCATCAATTAAGGTTTCTAAATTTTTATCGATAGCATCGGTGACAAACGTCGCCATCTGTTCAGGCTCCATTGCCTGTACAAACTCATCTAGCGAGCCCAGCTTTGAGAGCGTCTGATCAACGATAACCCCTGATATCTTACCCGCTTTACGCGGTACAATCCCTTGCCAACCAATCCCCGGTAAACCAAAAAAGGGGAAGTTAGGAACACGAATACCCCAAAACTTGATAGGATAAAACAGCATCTTGAGTGCCATCCACACATGCACCCAAGTGACAAATGCGGTCACCGGTGGAATGGTCAGCATGGCAATAAATTCTGGATGCTCAGCGAGCGTCTGCCATATAGAGGTTGCGCCCATGACTGTTTTGCCTCTGATTTAGCGATAATTATTAATTTAATATGCCCACTGATAGCGAAATAAGGGCTAGGTTAGCGTATAAAATGACTTGAACGACAAAGTAAATATAATAAAATAAATCGCCTGATTTTAACATACTTACCCCCTATTAGCACATAATGCGCAGGCTGAATACGCTAGAGTCACCAGTCTCATTAGTGATAATATAGCGCGGGTCGGGGTCAGTCGCCAAACAAGCACGCTTGAGTGCCTTCTGCTATAATTTTGCGGTTTATCGGCGTCTACCTTATAAATAAGCCGCCCCACTAAAAATCAATAACCGACTTAA
>DAIPIF010000173.1:0-4722 GCA_036770925.1 Psychrobacter sp. | reverse complement strand
GCTGCAACGGGTCGTGGTCGTCCAAGTGGCAGCCAAGGTCGCCCAGCGGGTCGTGCTGACAGCCGTGGTCAAGGTCGCTCAAGCGGTGGCAACCGTAGTAACAACTCGTAATAGGGTTATCGTTATCGGTTAACCATGGCGCATCATTAAAGCCATGAGTCTAACTCATTAACCTTGCATCAAAAAGCCAGATACTTGCTATCTGGCTTTTTTGTGGGTCATGACTTTATAAATATTGACGATTGATAAATCGCCGCTTGCGCGTCTTTTTTACCTTGACTATACTGGCACGCTTTTATCCTTGTATGCTGCGGAGCCATTTGATGCCTGACCTCTCTTATTTAGCCATTGACAGTCTGCCACTCGCTTTTGGTATTATTATGGCGATTATTGGTGTGGTGTTTTATACTCAAGGATTACCGGGTAAATTTTGGCGGCGCTTTTATGCGGTACTGCCAGGCATTGTTTTGTGCTGCTTTATCCCAGCAACGCTAAATAGTTTAGGCGTATTTGCAGAGGGTATTGGCTCGCAGATTTACGGTTTTACTGCCACGTATCTGCTGCCCGCCAGTTTGCTGCTGATGACTTTATCGATGGATGTACCCAAGATTTTGGGTTTAGGCTGGAAAGCGATTGCGATGTTTTTTGCCGCCAGTATCGCCATTGTTATCAGTGGTCCGATTAGTTTAGGAGTGGCTAAATGGCTAGCGCCTGAGATGTTCACTGATGACACGCTTTGGCGCGGATTTTCGGCGGTGGCGGGCAGTTGGATTGGCGGCGCGGCAAATCAGGCAGCAATGAAAGAGCTGTTTGGGGTTAGTGATGACTTATTTGGGATGATGATATTGGTCGATACCACCAATGCCTCCTTGTGGTTATTGGCAATTTTGGTCATGGCAAAGCATAGCGCTAAGATAGATAAGTTCTTAAAAGCGGATAGTAGCAGTATTGATAAAGTGATTGCGGCAGTAGAGAGTTATGAGCGTGACCATGCGCGCCCAGCCACACTGAATGATTTGATGGTGATGTTTGGCTTATGCTTCGCCATGGTTGGGGTGGCGCACTTTATCGGTGGGCAAATAGCAGGCTTCTTTGCGCCTTATAGTTGGGCGGTACAATACAGCTTTGCCAGCTCATTTTTTTGGATGGTGGTGACTATTACTTTAATAGGGGTGGTATTCTCCTTTAGCAAAATTCGGCGTCTTGACCACGTGGGCGCTTCAAAAATTGGTACGGTATTTATTTTTGTGTTAATCGCCGCTATTGGGATGCAAATTAATTTAGCGGGCATTGTCTCGCAGTGGCGTTTGCTACTCATTGGTCTATTATGGATGAGTATTCACGTGGTGATTATCTTTGCGGTCGCTCGCCTGATTCGTGCGCCGTTTTTCTTTTTGGCGGTCGGCTCTAACGCTAATACTGGTGGCGCATCCTCCGCGCCGATTGTCGCCACCGCTTTTCATCCCTCACTGGCACCGGTTGGGGTGTTTTTGGGTATTTTAGGTTATGCGGTGGGGACGTTTGGCGGTTATATGAGTACCCAATTGATGCGTTTGGTGGTGGGTTAATAGTAACCGTGATAACGGGCTTTTTTAGTGGCTAAGGCTGTAATAGCTCATCTTAGGGTTTTGTTTTAACGTCATTTTAATTTCATGTTATATTTCATCGCTTATAAAAGGTTGCCGTTTATGATGCCCCATCGCCGTCAGTTTTTACGCTTATGTGGCACGGTTCTGCTTGCCAGTATGGCTACCACGCTCAGTATCACCGGCTGTAGTGATGCGCCCACAGGCAGCTACTTGCCGGTAGGTAGTAAAGTAGTGGCGCTGGGCGACTCGCTCACTTATGGTTATGGCACAAGCCTTGAGAGCGCGTATCCACAAATGCTGGCTGAGCTGACGGGTTGGCAGGTGGTGAATGCCGGCACTAATGGTGACACCTCGGCGGATGTGTTGGCGCGTACCGATGCTATCGTGGCGCAAAAGCCTGCTTTGGTATTATTGGGCGTCGGTGGTAATGATGTCTTGCGGCGTCTGCAACCTGCCAGCACAACGGCAAATATCCGCGCGAGCATTGGCAAGTTTAAAGCAGCTGATATCCCCGTATTACTGATTGCCGAGCCGCATTTTAGTACCAGCGCTTTATTTGGTAAAGTCAGTGATAATCCCATTTATCAGGAGATTGCCGATAATGAAAACGTCCCGTTATATCGTAAAGGCTGGGCGCAAGTATTGTCCGATGAGACCCTCAAATCAGATCAAATCCATGCCAATGCCGCAGGTTATCGCCACTTTGCCGAAGGTCTGCATCAGTATTTGCAGGAGGAGGGGTGGGCGCGGTAATAGTCTATGCCAATAATAATAACCACAGTAAGGATGATAGCGCATGTTTAGCCTCATAAAAGATTGGCGCAAGCAGCGTATATTAGACCATAGTCCATTCACTCGTAATGACTGGCAACAAGCGGCTCAGCGTATCGTCATCCTAGATAGACTCAGCGCGGACGAGCTGGCACGCCTGTTTGAGCTTGCAACTTTATTTTTGGATGATAAATCCATCAAAGGCGCGCAAGGTTTTGAGATTACCGATAAGCTCAGGTTGTCTATTGCCTTGCAAGCGTGCCTGCCCATCTTAAACTTAGGGCTTGACTGGTATGCAGGTTGGTCATCTATTATTATTTATCACGGCTCCTACAAAAGCGCGACCAAAACGGTAGATGAGTTCGGCATCGTGCACGAAGGACAGCAGCAGCGTAGCGGCGAGGCATGGCTACGCGGGCCAGTCATTTTGTCATGGAAAGATGCCAAACATTCAGGCGAGCGCGATGGTCATAACGTGGTTATTCATGAGTTTGTGCATAAGCTGGATATGATGAATGGGCGCGCCAATGGTTTTCCGCCTATGCCATCCGCTAGTGATGCAGACAGATGGACAAAAGTTATGAGTCGTGACTTTGAAGATTTTCAGCAGCATTATAAATCAGGTTTGGATCGTTATGGCGCGACCAATCCTGCGGAGTTCTTTGCCGTACTCAGCGAAGTATTCTTTGAGACGCCAGAAAAGCTCATTGCGGCTTATCCTGATATCTACCATATTATGGTCACATTTTTTAAACAAACGCCGCTGTAACTAAAAGGGTAGTGCTTTACCAAAATAGCATCACCCTTGTTAGCTTAAACGCGGCAAAACGGCCTGTTTAGACCGTCCATTGGTCATTGATGATAGCCACTAAATAACGTTTGCCTTGATAAGTATCAAATACCAAACGCATGCCACGCCAGTCCATACCATCGTATTTATCCGTGCCTTTATAAAAAAAGTCCACCACATCTGAGTTGGGGTAGACCTCATTAATATTGTTAATCATACCGCCTCTGGACTCAAATTGATTGACCGTCACACGGGCATTATTAAACTTTTTACCCTCAATCCAAGTCTCTAGGTAGGTTGGTAATGGCGTCACTAACAAATCGCCAGTGCCATCCCAGTCGCCCCACGTAAATTTAACCTTAGACTCCTGTAGATACTGCGAAAATTGCGCACGACTAAACACTTTATCAGACGCTGGGCGCACATAAGCGTACATCGAGAAGCGCACCCCGCGTGTCGGATGAATGTCATTAGTAATGGCAGCATAGTTACCGCTGGCGAGTGCGCGTTGAATATGCAGCGCTTGTTCACGGATGCTTTGGGTGCTGGCACTGCTATTAGAGTGCTCAGTACTCGGGGTGGTCGGTTTAGCGGTCGTAGCGCTCATAACAGGCGTTTGACAGCCGGTTAAGACGCTTGCCAAAAGCAAACTACCCACTGTGGCTCGCGTTATCTTTTTAAGCGGTGTTTTGAATGCGCGGTGGGTCTGGAGGGCGACTAAATGATTCATAACATATCCTTAGTGTTTCTTAGAAGAGGGTTATTATGGGTAATATCATTAATATAATAATTTAGCAGATTTAATCAATATCTGGGTATATAAGTTGTATTTAAATGCTACAAAATACGGATAAAGCACGGAATTTTGCGTAATTAATACGATTATAGCGCCGTATTACTGAGATAATGATTCAGATAAAAGTAGAGTCATAGTCGCCTGAGTGACAGGACTGTAGCTAAAAGAGAGTGTTTTTATGCAAAAACTAATCATATTACCCTTAATACTGATGGCATTTTTGGTCACTAATTCCGCAAATACGGCAGAGTTATCAGCAGCGTTTGAGGATGAAAAACCCTTAAAGATTGCAGCTATCCAAGCCATGTATGAGCAAGATATCAGTCATCAAGGCATGGATTATCCAGTAGTGCTACAGCAGTATGCCAATCAAGATCTGCAAGCCGCCATGCAGCTTGAGCAAGATTATTTTGATAAGGAGCAGATGTCGTGTCATATCGGGCATGATGTGCTGTGGGACTCACAGGATCCTGATTATGCTCAGCAAAAGCAATTCTCCATGACGGCTGCAGGCTGGGTACAAGTCAGCTTAGCGCAAGGCAGCCTTGTGTATTATGACTTAACTTGTGAAGATACTCACTGTACCGTGGCAGATGTTATTTTGGAGGATGGCAGATCCTTTAAAAATTACTTGATTGAAAATTGCCGTTAGCTTTTGACTGTCAATATCAGCTCACTAGGAGGTATCAAAGGCTTTATTGGTTTTTTTAACCCTTTGGTATGTTTTCGCATAATGTATATTATGTTAAACTAAGGCTACCGTACAATAAGTTCAT
>DAIPIF010000172.1:0-4753 GCA_036770925.1 Psychrobacter sp. | reverse complement strand
TGATATAGTCATAATCGTATTCCCTAAATGGTTGGTTGGTATCAAGCTCTCTATCCCGTCTTGATGTGTTTATTATAGCAACATTACGATAGTGCAAATACTTATCCGACGAATGACATGAGATTGTTCACCTCCAATTAAACCAAACCCCATAAAGCCCCTCTTTTGGTAGTTAAAGAAAGGGTGCCACAGTTAATAACCATGACACCCTATATGCAATCATTGATACCTTCATTGATTTCAGTGAGTGATCATTGCCATCACTGATAAAGGGAGGTATCACCCTCATAGTACTTACCGCGCACAAACGTGAGGTCGTGGATGTTATTAATCACACTAGCAAACATGGCATCGCGCAGTGCTTTTGACCATTCAAAGAAAAGCACTTTGTTCTCAATGGTGTTAATGACTGCCCAATCCTCTAACAGCGGTGTATCACCTTCCCCTGTATAAGCCTGCATTTGACCAACGACATCAATACCAACTCTTTGGACAATCTCGCTGAGATACGGCAGTTGGACGGGCGCAAATGTAAGGCTAACGGTGCGGGTATCAGCATTAAACTCTGTACTGGTGAAGTTAATGCTCACCCCTAAGTCAGCTTGCAAGTTGTCTGTTACGTAGGTGATTGGGTCTTGATTTTTACCAAGCTCGTCGGTATCAACCTCAATGACCAGTTTCATGGCATCACTACGTCTTGGTGCAAATGGAAATCTATTCATAAGTTGGCTCCAGTGAGTGGTAACAGCTTAATATTGATTTTCAATGAAATCATTATAAGAAACCGCAAGTTCCTCAGCGACAAATGCGGCCACAACCACGGCAACCGCTTGATGCTCAATAGCATGATCGTCATAAAGGGCTTCTGCTACCTCATCGGCATTATATTCATTACGCAAACCGTTAAGAGAGCTGATAAGGTCAATGGCATTACCATCACCAATGGACTTAGCGAATGCCTTCGCAAACTCTACAATGGCCGCCTTATTGTCGGTAAAGAAATCAAAAGGCGTTTGCGTGGTTTCGATACTATCAAGTCCGTTATCGCATACATCAGCATAAGACGCTAAAAAAGCATCCTCGCCGCCATACTGGGCAATAACGTTATCAGCCAGTGCTCGCTTCATTGGCGTATAACCATCAGTAAAAAATTTATCTGGAATATGGGTGTAAGTCGTCATGTTTGTTAAATCCTAAGTGATTTTAATTGATGGATAGGTCATTCCTATCCTGATGTGTCTATTATAGCGCCATAAGGCTCCCAGCTAATATCTATCCGACGAACGGTAGGTAAGCTACTTTTACCTGCCAGCAGCCGCCTAAGCCCATAAAAAAGAGCATCACGACTTGATAGCAGCGATGCTCTTTGGTATCAATGACAGACTCATTGCAATCAACGACATTTTCTTTGAGGTCAATTATTGCTTTGGCTCGCCCTCTGCGCCGCCATCAATCCGCATGCCAAGCGTTCTTATCCAAAAAGAGAGCACATCCGCTGGCGCGTCCTCCGTCTCACTTGGTGCTGGTTCCTCATTAATCCCTGCTATGTCTGCATCGCCATACTTAAAACCCATCTCATCATCATTTAGGTCATCATCTATGTACTCAGCACTCAAATCATCAAAAGCTGTCTCATCAGCATCATAGCTCTCATCACCTGACAATAAATAGCTGACGGGTGCATCTGGGTCTATGTTTAGCATCCAGCGACCTGGTTCATTCTCCATGAGTCCTCTGTGTACTTTAGTGCTCACCACTCGATCGCTAACGACTTCCCAATTGCGGCACTTCATATCGTAAAATTCCTCATCCTCAAAGAACTTACCGACTAAGCCGCCGCAGTACTTACAGGAGTTCGCCATATACTCACCGCCTTCGGTCTTGCTATACACGTCCTTTAGTGGGTTAAAGCCATATTGTTCAGTAAAGTGTTCGTTAATGACTGCGATATCGGTTCTGGGTATCTCTCTAACACTGTGACCGATAACAGACTCATCCCGCCATTCGCCATAAACATGTTCATGATAAAACACTCTTTTTACCGTGGTAATGGTCATATCACATTTATAGCAAGCTTTCTTGCCAAGTCCTACGCTTAGATAGTGGTTACCATCATCACGAGTTAAAAAGCCCAAGCGCCTTGATATCATCTGATCAAAGAAGTCCTCAACCGTCAGCGATATCTCTCTTGGGTCTTTACTGTAAAAAGCGTCTTTATTGCGGGGTATGTATATATCAAAGACTCGAAAGACATTGCCTTTGGTTAATAGCATATCAAACAGCAGTAAATCTTTATCGGGGTATACGCCATAACGATTTTCACGTCGAGAGAGGTTGGTTATATCAAACCACACGCTTTTTAAACCTGCCAGCTTGTGCGCCTGATGCTTTTTTCTGATATCTAGCATCTTAGCTCTTGAACCCATCACCTCAACGACATTTTTATTGCTGCCTTTGTTGGCGTAAATCCCAGTCAGCAACTCATTTTTAGCGCCATTGGTCACCATAGGTTCCGCCGTGACTTCCCAGCCCATATTGTGCAACGTCTTACTGATTATAAATTTGGCATATAATTCCTCTTGATACTCACTGCTGCTTTCCATACAAGTAGTGTTATCTGCGGCAATCGGCTCACTATGAATAAAGTATTGTCCGCCAAGCTCATCAGAAAACATGCTGGCGGGTTGATCACAGCAAGGCATGGTCATTCGCATACCGTCAAATCTATCGGCGAGCTTGCCCCAGTCCGCTGGCGAGTATGTAAAGCTCTTAATTTCTGTGTTCTCGTGTAGGCATGAAAAAGCCATTGTATTCCCCTAAGTCATTAAAAAAGGCTGGCAAGTCGTCGCTTGTCAGCCTTATTATTATGAATGATATCACCATGAATTTTTGCTGATTTATTACTGGTATTCCTCGTAACGGTCTAGAGGTTCACCGCTTGGCTCGATGGTCAGTAATTCAATATTATGTAAAGCCGCGAATATACTTTTAAGCAAGGCGGTTTGCATGCTTGTGCTCCATTCATGGAATGGTAGCGGGTTCATAAGCATATTAACCACATCCCATGTGTCAGGCGCGTCATCACCTACGTATTTTTGCATCAGTGCAATCAGGTGATAGCCTGAGCTATGGATCAATTCTTGAAAATTTGGTATTTCTTGCGGCAAAATAACCATCGTCAAGATACCTGTATTGTAATCCTCTGTGGTGCTGCCAACCGTAAAGACGAAATCAAATTCTTTTTGGATACCATCAGAGACATAGCGCATATATTCACCATCAATTACCTTAGTATCCATCTGTAAGGTAACTTTTAGGGATCCGTCTGTCTCATTAATTCTATAGGCAATGGCATCGGCGGCATCAGAAACCTCGCGAGAGATTTGATTCTGTACCCCGTAGCACTCCTTGATGGTTTTACTGAGTTTTACGCCAGCATGTTCGTTAGTACAAACGGTCACGTCAAAAACCATTCCGTACTGCCATGCGCTGTAATGTCCAACCTCCCAAACAAATTGCTCCTCGGCAGTCGCTTGTAGTAGACTTTCGAGCGCAGCACCTGTGATGTCTTTTTTAGCAATGACATCCGCGCACATATTCATGAGTGTCTCACGGCTAATCATAATGACACCCGCACACTTCTCAGTGATACGCGCATCCTTACTGATCAAACAGTATTCATGATAACCACTATTATCAACACCGCTATAGATATAATCATCGACATTTTCATCTTTGTCGGATAGATAGCGTGTGACAAGTGCTTCAATGGTTTTGAGTTTGCGATTGTCTGCAATGCGTTTGATGGTGTGACCAGGTTCTGAGACAAAGCCATCGACGCCAAACCATTTGGCTTTACGGGATTGACGCGGGTTTAGTACGGCAACCGACATAGCAGCCCCCACACGCAGATTACGATCTCTTAGATACGCGGCTTGTGCGGTACTTGTGATTAAGCGCTGTCCTACCCTCATCATCGCATCGCCCATCAATTTTGGCGTTAGTGGTACATCATCCAGCATCACTGTAGTTTGGTTCGTTGTCATAATGGTATTCGCTAGTATTGGTTTGTATAAGGAAATGATGGTTCCTGCTGTAAGGCTAAGAACCATCGTTTGATTGTTATACTTGCTCTGTTTCGATAGCAACGTTTTTAGTGGTTAGAATTAGGTGGATAACATGGTCAACCAAGGTATCAAAAGCAATATCAATATCATACGGACGACTCAATACTTCTTTTTTGACTTTCTTTAGAACTTCGCGACCTTCATAAGGGAGGTACTTATCAAGAAAATCAAACATTTCTTGATAGTAATCATCAATAACCCAGCTATCTGCACAATTATCACTGTGGTCATTGTCATAATCCTCCTCACCCTCGAGGTTTTCATAGTATGAACAATGGTCGCAGCTATGACCGTCATCCTCAAACTCAACAAGGTTGCCACCGCCATTTTGGTACATATCGCGATAGATGCGACTGGCTCCGCGTAGAAGCTCACCATGAACGGTATCGGCGTTACCGCTTGATGGCACTAATTCACGCCATAACCGATCATCTGTCTCGCTATTCACGCTGCAATCATTGAAGTAAGCGCCAGCAGTATCTGTAAAATTCAATACCACGTCTTTGCTGTTTTCGATAAGCTCTAAAGTCATAATCGTATTCCTTTTAAATGGTTGGTTGGTATCAAGCTCTATATCTCGTCTTGATGTGTCTATTATATCAATTTTGCATCATTGCAAATATTTA
>DAIPIF010000171.1:0-4777 GCA_036770925.1 Psychrobacter sp. | reverse complement strand
GATACTTGCCTGCATGCACAGTCCTGACGGGTTTAGCATCGACTTTAAATCAATACTCGCACCCGCACAAATCAGCGCTAAAGGTAGGGCAATCGCGGCTAATAAATCACCCGTGCTATGAATGACCGGTGTTATCGGCGGTAGCGGTAAGGCTTTGTAAGCAAAAGCTGACAATAAAGCAATCATGAGTGGATTGGTAATCAGGGTTTTGACAATCAAAACCGTACGGCTCAGCCACGTATCATCGACCTTTTTGGAGACGCGGCTTAAGGTAATCACTGCTAGGATATTAAACAATATCGTCACCAGTCCCATATAAACCGCGCCGATACTTAATCCTTGCGCGCCATAAGCGTTGGCAACCGTTGCTAGACCGATAATCGCCATATTACTACGAAAGATGCCTTGGACAAACACCCCTTGGTCAGTCGGCGCACGGATAAAACGCTTGGCATACCACTCCGCGCCAATAAATAGAATAAAGGTAATCAAGACACCAGCTGCAATTAATGTCAGCTGTTTGGCATAATCGACTGCGCTATCAACGACACTAAAAAATAATAGACACGGCAAGCAGTAATTAAATACAAAGTAGGAGGCTTGATCAATAAAGGTTTGACTGGCTTCACCGCGTCTTTGCATAAAAAAACCCAACCCCATTAAAAAGAGGTTGGGAGCGACGATGGTAATCGCAAAAATAATAGCAGCGCTCATAAATGGCTCAAATTAGCAAACACCTAAAAATACAGCATAAATGGTGGCTTAATGGCTGCCTCCTATTTAAGCCCTATAAGCTGAAATCAGCGTTAGGAATTGAGCGCCGCTTTTACTTTTTTCTGCTTTTTGACCGTCATCGCCAATAGCTGAATAGCAGCAGGGGTGACGCCACTGATACGCCCTGCTTGCGCAAGCGTTGCTGGGCGTACTTGCGCAAGCTTTTGCACGATTTCATTGGACAGACCAGACACTATACTATAATCAAAATCTAGTGGCAGCGCCGTATCCTCCAAGCGCTTCATTTGCTCAATATCTTCTTGTTGGCGATTAATATAACCGGCATATTTGACAGAAATCTCTATCTGCTCACCCACTTGGGCGTCCACTTTTGAATCTGTAATCGCGGCAATATCAGCAAAATGGATTTGTGGACGTTTAAGCAAATCATAAGCGGTCGCCTCTTTGGTCAATATCTCGCCCGTTTGCGTCGCCACTTGCTTGCCCAAATCATTGACGGGCGTTGCCCATAAATCCTTTAGACGTGCCGATTCTGTGGCTATCGCTTCCATTTTTTGTTGATAAGCTTGCCAACGCACATCATCTACTAAGCCCAGTTTGCGACCAGTTTCAGTCAAACGCTGGTCAGCATTATCTTCACGCAACAGCAGACGATATTCTGCGCGACTGGTAAACATCCGATACGGCTCATTGGTACCGTGTGTGATTAAATCATCCACCAGTACGCCTAGATACGCTTGGTCACGGCGCGGTGTCCACACCTCAAACTCGCTATTATCACGGGTTACCAATGCCGCATTGGTACCTGCCAATAATCCTTGTACGCCCGCTTCTTCATAGCCTGTGGTGCCATTGATTTGACCGGCAAAATATAAGCGCTCAATCGACTTCGTTTCAAGGGTGGGCTTGAGGTTTTGGGGGTCAAAGTAATCATACTCGATGGCGTAACCGGGACGAGTGATATGGGCGTTTTCTAAGCCTTTCATACTATGGATAAAGTCAAGCTGCACATCAAACGGTAAACTGGTCGAAATCCCATTTGGATAGAGCTCATGGGTGGTGAGACCCTCAGGCTCAATAAATATCTGATGGCTGTCTTTATCCGCAAAACGATGGATTTTATCTTCGATAGACGGACAATAACGCGGTCCGATACCCTCGATTTTGCCTGAAAACATCGGGGAGCGGTCGAGATTTTCTCGAATAATATCATGAGTACGCGCATTGGTATGGGTGATATAGCAGTTCACCTGCTCAGGGTGCATCGACACATCACCCATATAGCTCATCACCGGTAGCGGCGTATCACCCGCCTGCACCGTCATGACACTAAAATCGACACTGCGCGCATCAATACGCGCCGGCGTGCCGGTTTTTAGGCGACCGACAGGGAGTTTGAGCTCACGTAAACGGTCGGCAAGCTTGATAGAGGGCGGGTCGCCTGCGCGTCCGCCATCGGAGTTCTCAAGCCCAATATGAATCACGCCGCCCAAAAACGTACCCGAGGTCAGCACTACTGTTTGCGTTTTAAACACAATACCGGTTGAGGTCACGACCGCAGTCGCCCGACCATTTTCTACTAAAATATCGTCCGCGGCTTGCTGAAATAGGTCAAGATTGGGCTGATTTTCAAGCGTATGGCGAATCGCGGCCTTAAATAAGATACGGTCAGCTTGCGCGCGCGTGGCTCTCACTGCCGCGCCTTTACGACTGTTTAATACTCGAAACTGAATACCCGCTTTGTCCGTAGCGAGCGCCATGGCACCGCCAAGCGCATCTATCTCACGTACCAGATGTGATTTACCGATACCGCCAATAGCAGGATTACAGCTCATCTGCCCTAGTGTCTCGATATTGTGGGTCAATAATAACGTCTGCGCGCCCATACGTGCCGCAGCTAATGCCGCCTCTGTGCCGGCATGACCGCCGCCGATGACTACCACGTCGTACGTTTTTGGGTATTGCATGTAAGCCTCGCTTGATAGATATCAACTTCGCCTAAAATAGGGCATCAATATCTATCGTATTCAAAAAAATAGATAACCGTTAATTATAACAATTTTTACGATACGTTTTAGATACTTTAGCATCTTAAATGCTAAAAAGACGCTAAGGCTGCAGAGCGTCTTTTTAATAAGCCAGTTATGCCGTTATTATTATTTAACGAAAAGCTATTTTACCAGTTTCACTAAAGGCGCATAACCTGACTGCGGCATCACATCAACAGGGATAAACTGTAATGCACCGCCATTGATACAATAGCGCAAACCACCACGCTCTTTGGGACCATCAGGGAACACATGACCTAAATGCGAGTCGGCAACCCGTGAGCGAATCTCGGTACGCACCATGTTAAACGCCATATCGTCATGCTGAGTAATCACTTGCTTATCAATAGGTTTAGTAAAGCTTGGCCAACCGCAACCTGACTGATATTTATCGGTTGATAAAAACAACGGCTCGCCACTCACCACATCGACATAAATACCAGGGGCAAATAAGTCATCGTATTCGTGACTAAAAGCGCGCTCTGTACCGGCATCTTGAGTGATATTATACTGCGCTTGGGTCAAGGTATCTTTGAGGGCATCTTTATTAAAGCCGGCATAGCGCTTGGCATCTAGCGCTTCTGCAACCGACCTGACGGGGGCAAGCTTAACGCGATTCGTGCCCGCTATTTTATCATCGGCTAAACTTAAATCAACGTGACAATAGCCATTGGGATTTTTGGCAAGGTAATCTTGATGATACATCTCTGCGACATAAAAGTTATCTAACGCCTCATTTTCGACCACCAATTTTTGTTTATACTGGCTTTGCAGCTGTTTGAGTGCCGCCTCTATCACCGCCTTGTCATCGTTATCAGTATAATACACCCCTGAACGGTACTGGACGCCGCGGTCATTGCCCTGCTTATTGAGACTGGTTGGGTCAATCACGCGGAAATAATACTTTAACAGGGTTTCAAGGTCTATTTTATCGGCATCATAAGTCACTTTTACCGCTTCGGCATGACCTGAGCCGCCAATCACCTGCTCGTAGCTTGGATTGGCGCTATCACCATTGGCATAGCCTGAGACCGCATCGACCACGCCATCGACGCGCTCCATATACGCCTCAACGCCCCAAAAACAACCGCCTGCCAAATAGATAGAGCGGGTATTAAGCGCTTTACCGTCCGCATTATAATAAACCCCATCTTTTTGCTGCATGGTTTCAATCTTGCTATTATTATCCAGTGGCTGGGCAGTGGCAGGTTTAGCGCTGCCGGCTTTCAGCTCAGCAAAATCATTATCGGCATTATCAGCCAAGGCATACGCTTGCTCTGCTGATAAATTACCTTTTACCAGATGCACCAAATTACCCTTTTTATCGAGTATCGCCCAACTGGGATAAACTTGCACCCCAAGCTTATTAATCATCTCGCCTGAGGCATCAACCAACACGGGCAATTGCGGATAATCCGCTTGCACGCCGGCGTACCACGTCTTAAAGTCGTCAGCGTCTTTTTCGTTGAGATGACCGGGACTGGCAATGGTGACCACATTTAAATCTTTAAATTTGGCATCCTTACGCCACGCTTCCGTTTCCGCCAAAGTGCCTAGACACAGCGGACACCAACTTGCCCAAAACTTAATAAGGGTGGGCTTATCAGGGTCAATCACAGCCGCGCCCGATACGCCCAATCCTTGAGTAATTTGCGGCAGCGCCTGCATTTGCCCAAGCATGTCAGATGGCAACATATCGCGTGAACTGGTAACGCCACTGTTTTTTTGGCTGGCGGTTTTGCTATTATTTTCAGCACTACTCATCTGCCCGCAAGCCAATAATAATCCTGCACTCAGCACACTGGTTACCCCAAAGGCACTCACATTTTTTAGCCAACGGGCGGATTTTTTTGGCGGCAACTGCTTATTATTTAAAGGGGTCATCATATATCCTTAGGGCTAAGTGCCTATCGGCTAGGTATTACTTCAGGGAAAGTCTTGGAGAGTATCTGGGTTTGATTTTATGAGCGCTTGACTATTAAAACCGTATTCAT
>DAIPIF010000170.1:0-4791 GCA_036770925.1 Psychrobacter sp. | reverse complement strand
CACGATTAAAAATGCGAGTTACGAAGCCCACGCAAAAAAATTAAAATATGCTAAAGTGGGGTATTTATTTTACGCTAATTTTTGAAACTAAATTATCCAATGATAGGTCGTCTTATGCAAATTTATCTTGCCAATCCACGTGGGTTTTGTGCGGGTGTGGATCGCGCCATTGCGATTGTTAATGAAGCGCTGATGCGTTTTGAGCCGCCCATTTATGTGCGTCATGAAGTGGTACATAACAAATTTGTGGTGTCAGACCTTGCCAATCGCGGCGCGGTATTTGTCGAAGAGTTAGATGAAGTACCTGATGGCTCTATCGTTATTTTTTCGGCACACGGGGTCTCAAAGGCGGTGCAAGACGAAGCTCAGCGCCGTGATTTAACCGTGTTTGATGCCACCTGCCCACTGGTCACAAAGGTACATATTGAGGTGGCAAATTTTGCCCAAGAGGGCATGGATGCGGTATTAATTGGACATGCCGGACACCCTGAAGTCGAGGGCACGATGGGGCGCTTTAGTCGCCGTTATGGCGGGCAAATACATCTGGTTGAAAACGAAGCTGATGTCGAAAAACTCAGCGTACGAGATAGTGAACGTTTGGCTTTTGTGACCCAAACCACACTGTCGATGGATGATACCGCACGGGTGATTGATGCGCTGCGGGCTAAATTCCCCAGTATTCAAGGACCACGTAAAGACGATATCTGTTATGCGACCCAAAACCGTCAAGATGCGGTGAAGGATTTGGCAGGACGCTGTGAGGTGGTATTGGTGGTCGGCTCGCCAAACTCCTCCAACTCCAACCGCTTACGTGAATTGGCAGAGCGCATGGGCTGTCAGGCCTATCTGATTGATAATACCAGTGAGATGCACAAAGAGTGGCTAGATGGCGTCCAAAATATAGGCGTTACCGCAGGGGCTTCTGCGCCTGAGGTTCTCATTCAAGAAGTATTACAGCAATTACAAGATTGGGGCGGGCAGTTGCCGCATGAGCTGGCAGGTATCGAAGAAAATGTCACTTTTAGTTTACCCAAAGCCTTGCGTATTCCTGTGACCCAAGTGGGTAAATAGCCGTTAAACGGATATCAGCCACTGAGTAAAAACTATCTTCAAGTAGCGAAGATAGGCAGCAAGGATGTTATTTTAATAACATCGTTTTAAATCATCAATATTAAATCATCATAAATGTTAAGGATAACTATGGCTTCTTATTACACGCTCATCACCCGTGAACAGCAAGCAGACGGTATTTGTGTGGCGCATTATCAGCCCACCGAACATGCCCAAGGCGCATGGAATACGCACGAGCAACATATGGCACCAGCGACAGGGGTGCTGACGGTTGAGCTTGAAAAATTTATGCCGCAAGCCAATATGCGTATTGCGCGGATTAGTCTCGATATTTTGGGACTGATTCCGCTTGATGACTTTACCATTACCACCCGTTGTGTGCGCCCCGGTAGAACCATTGAGCTTATCGAAGCGGTGATGAGTAGTGGCGGGCGTGAGTGTATTATTGCGCGCGCGTGGCGCTTGATGACGCAAGATACCAGCACGGTGGCAGGTTTGGAGGATGCTCCTTGTACTCAAAAACCTGAGAATCTGCCGGCTTGGGAGGAGATGAAAGGCTGGCCGGGTGGTTTTATCGAAAGTATACGCTTGGTGGCTGACCCGAGTCGTCGACCCGGTCGCGGCATGGTGTGGCTCACCAATGATACGGAAATGGTTGCCGGCGAGCCTACTGATGACTTGGTACACTTATTAGGCATGGTCGATACCGCTAATGGTGTGGTGCCAAGGCTGGGTATAGAGTTGTCAGATGCAGAGTGGATGTTCCCTAATACCGACTTGCAAATTCATATGCATCGCTCGCCAACAGGGCGCTGGCTCGGTATTGAAGCCGTGCAACAATATGGCGCAGATGGCATCGGCATTACCAGTGCTATTTTGCATGATGAACAAGGTCCGTTTGGTCGTAGTGAGCAAATATTGACCATTCGTCCGATGCCACGTTAGCTTTATCAGGATAAGTGCGCGCAGCTTCAGCTGAGTTTAAGAATGTATCAGAAAACTCGCTAAGTGGTTCTAAAAAACAAAACAACTGATTGTGATTAATTTATTATGCAAATTTATCAAAATCAGTTGTAATAGTAGTTACCCAAGCAAACTGAGTGCAGGAATAACTTACATAAAAAAGCCAGCGCATCTCTCAAATAAACTGACGCCTATCCTAGATATACTGCTAGAGGCTTACACAGAATAGAACGTGTATTTTAATCCAATTGCTTTACCAAGGAGCACGACCATGACCGATAAAAAATGTCCCTATGCCCCCACTAAATTGACCATGAGTAATGGCGCCCCAGTGGTGGATAACCAAAACAGCATGACCGCAGGCAAGCGTGGTCCGCTACTTGCGCAAGATATTTGGCTCAATGAAAAATTAGGTAACTTTGTGCGTGAAGTAACGCCAGAGCGCCGCATGCACGCCAAAGGTTCAGGCGCCTTTGGTACCTTTACGGTCACCAATGACATTACTAAATATACCCGCGCTGATATTTTTAGTGAAGTGGGTAAGCAAACTGAGATGTTTGCGCGTTTTAGTACCGTGGCAGGCGAGCGCGGCGCGGCTGATGCTGAGCGTGATATTCGCGGCTTTGCCTTGAAGTTTTATACCGCTGAGGGCAACTGGGATATGGTGGGTAATAATACGCCCGTATTCTTTCTGCGTGACCCCCGCAAGTTCCCAGATTTAAACAAAGCCGTTAAGCGTGACCCGCGTACCAATATGCGTTCACCCACCAATAACTGGGACTTTTGGACCTTATTGCCCGAAGCCTTGCACCAAGTGACCATCGTGATGAGTGATCGCGGTCTGCCTGCCTCTTATAGAAACATGCATGGTTTTGGCTCGCATACCTATAGCTTTTGGAACACCGACAACGAGCGTTTTTGGGTCAAATTCCATTTCCGTACTCAGCAAGGTATCAAAAACTTAACCGATGCCGAAGCGGCAGAAGTCGTGGGTATGAACCGTGAAAGCAATCAACAAGATTTGTTTGATGCTATTGAAAATGGCGACTTCCCTAAGTGGAAAATGTATGTGCAAATCATGCCTGAAAGTGAAGCGGATACTGTTCCATATCATCCCTTTGATTTGACCAAAGTATGGCCAAAAGGCGATTATCCACTGATAGAAGTCGGCGAGTTTGAGCTCAATAAAAACGCCGATAACTACTTTGTCGATGTCGAGCAAGCCGCTTTTGCTCCGAGTAATTTAGTACCCGGTATCAGCGTCTCTCCTGATAAAATGCTGCAAAATCGCTTGATTAACTACGCCGATGCTCAGCGCTATCGTGTGGGTGTCAACCATCATCAGATTCCAGTCAATAAGCCGCGTTGTCCCGTGATGAGCAACCATCGTGACGGTGAAGGGCGTGTCGATGACAATTATGGCGGGCGTCCGCATTATGAGCCGAACAGCTTTAGCCAGTGGCAAGAGCAGCCTGACTATGCTGAGCCACCGCTGAAAATCGATGGTTACGCGGCGCATTATGATTTCCGTGAAGATGATGACGATTACTTTAGCCAGCCGCGCGCGCTGTTTAATTTAATGAATGATGAGCAACAGCAGGTATTGTTTGATAACACCGCTAGAAACATGGGGGATGCGCCTGACTTTATTAAATATCGCCACATCCGTAACTGCAACTGGTGTGAGCCCGCTTATGGCGCAGGCGTTGCCAAGGCGTTAGGCTTAACGGTTGAAGACGCTATTGCTGCTCGCGCAACCGACCCCGCTGGGCATTTGCCAAGCTGCTTATAAGTAGCGGCTGATAATGTGGCGCTGTTGTTCATAAACCCTTGATGATTTAACCGCACCGCCTCAGGAAACTGGGGCGGTGTTTTGGTCTAAACGCTTTTTATACTGGTTTTAATGAGATTTAGCCCATTTGAGCTTGAAATATTTGCCCGCGCCCCTATTAGTATAAGCAGCCTAGTGCTACTCAAAACCAAAACGTTGTCCTGCTTATTGATGGCAGACTTGAGCGATTTTGGTATGATTACTGCTATTTAATAATAAGTTTTTAGCGACATTAAAGGAGTTTTTTATGAGTGAGCAGACCCAAACGGATAATAACAGCACCCCAGAATTAAAAAAACACAGTTTTGAAGCGGAAGTTGCGCAATTATTGCATTTAGTGACCCATTCGCTGTATTCCAATGCCGATATATTTGTGCGTGAATTGGTCTCAAACGCCTCTGACGCCTGTGATAAATTGCGTTTTGAAGCCAATAATGACGACAGTTTATACGAAGATGATGGCGAGCTGCGCATTCGTATCGCTGTCGATAGTGATGCTAAAACCATCACCTTTACCGATAATGGTATCGGCATGAATGAAGCCGACACCATTGAAAACTTAGGCACCATTGCCAAGTCAGGCACCAAAGCATTCCTCGATAAACTCTCTGAATCGCAAAAGCAAGATGGTCAATTGATTGGGCAGTTTGGGGTTGGGTTTTATTCAGGTTTTATCGTCGCTGACACCATCAGTGTCGAATCACGCAAAGCGGGCGAGCCTGCGGAGCAAGGCGTACGCTGGGTATCTGACGGCACTGGCAGCTTTACCGTTGAGCCTATCACGAAAGAGGCGCGCGGCACTGCCATTACGTTGCATCTAAAAGAGGAGTATAGCGAGGGCGAGGACAGCTATTTAGACCGCGGCAAAATTAAGCGTTTGGTCAATAAATACTCAGACCATATCAGCTTACCGATTCAGATGCGTA
>DAIPIF010000169.1:0-4814 GCA_036770925.1 Psychrobacter sp. | reverse complement strand
TATTTAAAGCCGTATGGCGTTATAAAACGGTGGTCAGTTGGCAAAAACGCTCACAAGAATCCTCAAAAAAGCGCTCAGAAAAGTTAAAACAGCCGGCAGCAGATGAGTCTAAAAAATAAACCCTAGTAATTTTCCCAATGTCCATTACGCAGTAACAGCTGCCGATCCGCCAATGCCGCTAAGCTGCGGTCATGAGTCACCATTAATAGTGCCGTTTGCATGGTACTTTGGAGCTCTGAGAGCAATCCAAATACGCTTTGGGCATTATCATAATCCAAGTTACCCGTCGGCTCATCCGCCAATATCAGCGAGGGTTTGGTGACCAAAGCGCGCGCAATTGCCACCCGCTGACGCTCGCCACCTGAGAGCTCACCAGGTCGGTGCTCCAAACGATGACCTAAACCTACATTTTCTAAGATTTCAACCGCTTGCTTGCGTGCCTCCGTGGTCGATACTTTTGGGCGCATCAATAGCGGCATCGCCACGTTTTCTATCGCGGTAAATTCTGCCAGCAAATGGTGAAACTGATAAATAAACCCCAAATACTGATTACGCATCGCCCCGCGCTCAGTCTCATTCATATGATTTAAGCATTTACCATGCAGCCACACCTCGCCACTGGTTGGCGTATCCAGACCACCTAATAAATGCAATAACGTGCTTTTGCCAGAACCACTGGTACCGACAATCGCAATACGCTCACCCGCTTTTACCGTCAAGTCCAAACCGGTCAACACTTGCGTGCTTACCGCGCCTTCATCGTATATCTTACTGATATTGGTCGCCTCTAAAATGACAGACATAACCCTTCCTTCTCATTAATACTTATTGATATCTATTCATTATTATTAGTAACTCTCTAATACCTGTCTAAATACTTACTTATCTACATACTTATCGCTGTTTTGAGTGATTCATTTTGCCTAGCTACATTTATTCATAACGTAGCGTTTGTGCCGGCTGAATTTTGGCGGCACGGCGGGCAGGATAAATCGTTGCCAAAAAGCTCAATACAAATGACGCACCGGTAATCAGCACCACATCCACTAAGCGTAGCTGCGAGGGCAAGTAATTAATAAAATAGGCATCAAATAAGTTCAGACCAAAGCTTTGATTAATAAAGCCCAAGATATCACTGACCGTTAAAGCAAATATAACCCCTAAAATAGTGCCGGCAACCGTACCAATCACCCCAATCACCACCCCTTGCACCATAAATACTTGGGTAATCAGGCGTGGCGAGGCACCAAAGGTCTTCAAAATAGCAATATCTGCCTTTTTGTCGGTCACGAGCATCACAAGGCTTGAGACGATATTAAAAGCGGCAACCAAGATAATCAAAAACAGTAGCAAGCCGACCATCGCTTTTTCCATCTGAATCGCGCCAAATAGATTGCCATGGGTTTGCGTCCAGTCACTTGGGTATAATTGCTCAGGGGCAATCGCCGCGGCTTTTTGTGCCGCCATGGGTGCGGCAAAAATATCATCGAGCTTCATACGAATACCTTGCGCACCCACAGGCAGACGCAATAGCAAAGCGGCATCATTCATCGGAATAAACGCCATAATACTATCCACCTCTGGGCTAATACTAAATATACCCGTCAAGGTAAAACGCTTAAAACGCGGTATCACGCCTGCAGGAGACGGTGAGGCTTCTGGCAATACTAACGTGACCTTATCCCCTAGGCGCAAGCCTAACGCCTGTACCATATTTTCGCCCAGTACAATGCTAAACTCGCCACTTTGTAGCGTGTCGATATCGCCCTCAATCATATGCTCATTGATAATAGAGACATTTTTTTCGTACTTAGGATCGATACCCGTGACCATAATACCAGCAACTTGGCTATTGGAGGTGAGCATCCCTTGCAACTGAATAAAGGGCGCAACCGCGGCAACCGCGGGGTCTTTCTTGATTTCATCCGCAAGCGCCTCCCAATCATCAATCACCTCAGAGGAGGTCACTGTGGCTTGGGGCACCATACCTAATATGCGGGTTTTAAGCTCACGGTCAAAACCATTCATCACCGATAGTACGGTAATTAAAACCGCCACCCCAAGGGTCAAACCGACCATTGAGATGAGCGATATAAAAGAGATAAAGCGGTTACTACGCTCAGCTCGAGTATAACGTAGACCAATAAATAACGCTAAAGGACGAAACATATGCAAACTCTTCATCTTATTTATAAGGACAGCGATAGCGACTATTATCAAGTAGATAATAAGCCATTTATAGCTGACAGATAAATATGGTTTTAGACAGCTCAGTTTTTGGTTGAAGTTTTATATCACTGTGACCGTCAAAAGGGGCTTAGTTTGACACAATTCGCCTGAAATGTGCCACTGATTCACAAAAACTGCGGCTATTTTCTAACAAAACGCCTCACGATATTATTATTTTTTGTGAGGGACTTGCTATTAGTCGTCTTGATACCTATATATTGTATGCTAAGGACAATTGTCATTAACCCATCACGGTTGTTTGCCGACATCTTATTGCTGTTTTTACTGAGGCTATAACCCGTGCAACAGTTACATTAGAGGTAAATGTTGCCCATAGTAAAGACAATCTGGTGTGCAAACTTCGCAGCTGACTTAAGTTTGAGTATTTTCATGACTACTAATTATCAGTATAAAAACCTGCAAGCCCCTATAAAAATCACTTTGACCGATGACCAAACGGCGGGTCACGCTGATCATTGGCGTATTTTAACCGATGACATGAGCCAAGAAGTACCCGAATGGTTGCAGCAAATGATTGAGCAAGCCACTATGCCTAAAGGGCTTAATGACGATGTCAGCGCCAAAGACAGCTGTTTATTATTATCAGAAGATCAGCCTTGCCATATCAATCAGGTCCTTGCGATGAAAGATGGCAAGCCGGCACGCTTCATTAACGCCTATCCTTGTGTCGATGGTCCTTATGGTCTCGTCTGTCATATTCAGCGGATGATTGTCAATGACAACACCCAAGACGCCGTCTTGCGTCTGCGTACCGCTGATGGCAGCATCATTTATGCCTTTGACCAGCTTTATACCGCCAATCGGCATTTATACCAACAAGACAGCGCCTATTTTGTCAATTTTAGTGCTTGGGCGCATGAGATTAGCATCAGTAAGCAAGATGAAGTCATTATGGTTGAAGACGAAGAAGCCATTCGCTATCATCGCGCCTTTAATGACATCGTAGCGGCTAATAATGGTCAATTACCCACCGATCTACAACAACAAATCAAAAACTGGCAACCGACTACCAAAGAGCAGATGCAGCCCGTAGAGATTAATTTAGGGCACATGTGTGCTTACTTATTTGGCGATACCTTAGGGCAAGAAGACGAAGCGTGGTGCCAAGGTCAAGTATTGGGCAAGCAAGAAACGCTGTTTAATAAGCAGCCTATTATTTTATTTGACGTGGTCATTTTGCGTGAAAAAGATGCCGACCCTTTTGTCGTGCGCATCGGGGCTCCCAGTACGGAGCAGACCCAAGCCATCAAAGTACAAGATTATATTCAAGCCAATATCTGGCTACAAGCAGCTATCTATAAAGACAACCAAAACGTCCAAAACTCCAAGATACAACTGCAAACTCAGAGCCAAGCTTATTAAGCTACCGTAGCAATACAGAACAGACATAAAAAAAGCCTCTAATGATTAGAGGCTTTTTTTATGTTGTATCAGTCGCTAAAACTTATGCAAGCGTGGTCATTGCCTTAATACGTTTGAACAGCTCTTTTTGCTCGGTACTAGGACGCGCCGTTTGTAGTGCCATAAGCTGTGACATATCGCCTTCTACACGAATTTTACCACCCATAAAAGCACCCATAACTTCATTCATATCAAAGTTAGTCACGATAGACTGCAAGGTACTACGATCAAGCAGCAAGGTCGTCGTCGCCTCGTCACTCAGTCCACGATTTAATAAACCGTTGGCATAATTGCACTCAATATCTTGCTGTGCATCGCTCACTTTTAAGTTCACCACCATATTAGCCAATGACGGTGGCAAGTTAAGCTCACCTGCAGCGCTGCCTAATTGCTCCACTTCCTCAAACCATGCTTCTGTCAAAAAAACAGCCATATTATTATCCTTTTTAATTAAATATCAGTCATTAACACTATAAATAGTCGTTAACATCAAGTAGTTATTAATATTAAGTAGTAGTCAGAATCGTTGTCATTTGCTGTGAGTTAAATGTGTCGTCCTAAGATTAGCATCCTGAAGCGCTGCATCCCTAGCATTGACATCTAAACCCTCGCCTCAACGCTACTGTTATCTACTATAATTCACCTCATTGCGAGTAAAACCTTGCCTCTTATTATAAGGGGCTATTTACTGATAAGTAAAACCCAATTATGGGCATCATTGCTAAATTGTAACAAAACTTTTATGACTGAGTATTTTTTAAGGACACTAACCGTGAGTGCTCAGGGCTCAAAGCGGTGATTATAATCAGGATACTGATATATCACCCTCTAATAGCTTATTGATATGTTAGTGTTTTTTGCTATGATGGAATCTTATAGCTATTTTAATCAGAGAACCTCTAAGAGCGTGTATCAGCAGATAACAAAAAGTTACCTTATCTCTAAATGCGTGCTATCACCATCGTTTATCTAATCAAAGATAGTACGATGGTATCAGCATCACGATAACCCTTTAATAAATAGGATTCGTCTCATGATAAGTTGTCTGCAAAGGCATTTACCAAAGATTTTGTATTTTGACACACAGTTCTGATGATATTTGATTAAGATTGCGTTACAATACCCTTAAACAGAGTCGGGAGTTTTAACTAAACATTACGTAA
>DAIPIF010000168.1:0-4815 GCA_036770925.1 Psychrobacter sp. | reverse complement strand
AATAGTGCTTGCGACAAATGGATAGTACGCTGAGTTTTCTGCTCAGACAATGTGACAACTGTAACTATTTTGAAGAGTAGGTTTATTTATGAGTAAAGCGCACGCTCAATAGCACAAAAGCGCTATAGCAATAATAAAAAATACAGAGCTTACTTCAGCCCCTAAATGCTCTAAAACCGTCCTCTACGCATTTATGATATAATTTGCCAACACTCATTTTATAACGATAAGTAGCATTATGATGACTAAAAAATCTCTGATTCAATCCCCTGAAGCGATAGAAAAAATGCGGGTGGCGGGTAAACTTGCCAGCGATGTGCTCGTGATGATTGATGAGTACGTCAAAGTCGGCGTCAGTACCGAGACCCTCAACCAAATCGCGCATGACTATATCGTCAATGTGCAAGACGCTATCCCTGCGCCGCTGAACTATCATGGTTTTCCAAAATCTATCTGCACTTCGGTCAATCACGTGGTCTGTCATGGTATTCCGAGTGACACTAAATTGCTCAAAGATGGCGATATTATCAATATTGATGTGACGGTGATTAAAGACGGCTACTATGGCGACACCTCGAAGATGTGGGTGGTCGGTAACGGCTCTATCATGGCAGAGCGTATCTGCCGCGTGGCGCAAGAGGCGCTATACGCGGGGATGAGCGTGGTCAAAGACGGCGCACGTTTGGGTGATGTGGGCGCGGCGATTCAGGCGGTGGTGGAGCCTGAGCGTTTTAGTATCGTGCGTGAGTTCTGTGGGCATGGTATCTCTAATGAGTTTCATCATGAGCCGCAAGTGATGCATTATGGCAAAAAAGGCACCGGCTTTGAGCTAAAGACTGGCATGACGTTTACCATTGAGCCGATGATTAACCAAGGCGTCTGGCAGACCAAAATCCTGCCTGATGAGTGGACGGCGATTACCAAAGACCGTAAGCTGTCCGCGCAGTGGGAGCATACGCTGGTGGTGACGGATAACGGCTGTGAGGTGTTTACCGGTCGCCCCGAAGAAGATTTAAGCTTTTTGACTCAGTAATATAAGAAAAGATCGCTTAGGCGGTCTTTTTTTTGGCATACATAATGGATTTTATATTATGATTGGCTAAGGCGTATTATAAATACCTGCCTCATTACGCTTATAGACCCTATTCATTTCATCTGATGATACTCAAACCACTTTATAAACTTGATTTTATTTTAAATTCCTAATGGGATACTGTTCATGTTTACTTGCGATGTCGCCACCATTTACCTCACTCCTCTACCTGTTTTGTCGCCGGCTTATACCCCAAACTCCCCTGCCTTAACCACTGATGCCAGTGCCTCAAGCCTGCCTTTGCTCGGTATCCCAAACTGGCTTGCGCATATTGAGGATGATATCCAGCGGGCGCTTGAGCGTGGGGTCAATATTCGGCAGTTGGTGGCGGCGCGGGCGTGTGCGATTGATAGTTTGCTGATTGCGTTATTTGAGTGGTTTGAGCTGCAGCAGACGGATTTGGCATTGTTTGCAACCGGCGGCTATGGGCGCGGCGAGCTGTCATTGCATTCAGATATCGATATTTTATTACTGACGCCCACTGACCTTAATAACGAGAGTAGCGCGGCAGTAAAGACCACCGTGGATAGCGTGGTGGCGCTATTATGGGATGTCGGCTTGGAGCCTGCGCTATCGGTGCGTAGTATCGAGGACTGCTTAATAGCGGCGAGGGACCATACCGTTGCCAGTAATTTACTGGAGGCGCGGTTATTGGCAGGCAATGAGGCGCTGCAAGATACCCCAACCGATATCGTCAATAAAATATGGTCACAGCGCGAGTTTTTTGAGGTCAAAAGCGCGGAAGCAAAAGCGCGCTATCTGAAGCATAATGCGACGGAGTATAATCTTGAGCCTAATATCAAAACCGCGCCCGGTGGTCTGCGTGATATTCATATTATCGGCTGGGTGACCAAACGCTATTTTCGAGTCGATAAACGCTATGACTTGGTACAACAGGATTTTTTGACTGAAAAAGAGTTCGATGAACTGACCTTTGCTGAAAACTTTTTATGGCAAATTCGCCACTATTTGCATGAGTTGACTGGGCGTAATGAAAACAAGCTGCTGTTTGATTATCAGCGTGATGTCGCACAGCGTATGGGTTATGAGACTCAGCCAGATGATGCGCCTAATGCGGCGGTTGAGCGTTTTATGCGCGATTATTATCGCTGCGCCATGCACATATCGACGCTATCTGAGATGCTGATTAATCACTATTTTGAGACGATTATTGAGCCTGAATTGCCCGATAATGAGCGCCCTAAAAAACGCCCGTTAAATGCGCATTTTAATCAAATCGGTGAGCAGATTGCGATGGCGCATCACAGGGTGTTTGCCCAACATCCTGAGGCTATCCTTGAGATGTTTTTATTAATGGGGCAATACGGTATTAAGAGAGCGCGCACCCATACGTTACGGGCGCTAAAGATTGCGGCGCGTGGTATCGACCAAAACTATCGCGATAATCCTGAGCATCAAGCGCTGTTTTTAGCCAATTTAAAAGAGCAAAACTATCTGTTTCACCGTCTGCGGGCGATGAATCGTTATGGGGTATTGGGTAATTATATTCCGGCGTTTTCGCATGTGATTGGGCTGATGCAATACGATTTATTTCATCGTTATACGGTGGATGCGCATACTTTATATCTGATTCGGATATTACACCGCTTTACCGATGCGCGTTATTATGCTGATTTTCCGTTGGTCAGCGCTATTTTTCAGCGGATTGAGCGCAAAGAGATTTTGGTATTGGCGGCGATGTTTCATGATATCGCTAAAGGGCGCGGCGGTAATCATAGCGAGCTTGGCGAGACCGAGGCGATTGAGTTTTGCCGCAATCATGGCATGAGTGTCGCTGATGCTGAGCTGGTGGGTTGGCTGACGCGCTATCATTTACTGATGTCGATGACCGCACAAAAAAAGGATATCTCCGACCCCGAAGTGGTGACGGTATTTGCCAATTTAGTCGGTAACGTCACCCATCTTAATCACTTATATGTGCTGACCGTGGCGGATATGAACGCGACCAATCCGCAGTTATGGAACAGCTGGCGGGCGACGCTGATGAAGCAGCTGTACTCACAGACCAGACGTATTTTGCGAGCAGATATCGATGCGCCGACCAATCGCCAAGATATGATTGCCGCGACACGCCAGCAAGCGGAGGCGCTGCTGGATAGTGCCGCGCATCAGCATCTCAACCGTGCTGAGGTGCTCAAGCTGTGGGATGATTTGGGCGATGAGTACTTTTTGCGGGAGATTGCTGAGGATATCTTGTGGCATACGGGGGCGATATTGAATCATCCGCCCCTTGGACGCGCCTCCAATGAGGACAGTAAGCCGCTAGTGGTCTTGCGCGAGCATCGTGAGCTGGCACTGGATGCGGTGCAAGTGTTTGTCTATACCCAAAATCAAACCAATTTATTTGCGGTCACGATGGCGGTGTTTGATCAGATGAATTTGGATGTGTTGGATGCGCGGATTATCACCGCAACCCGAGATTTTGCCTTGGATTCTTATGTACTCCTCGATCGTAATGGCACTTTGCTTGCCGATGCCCAGAGTCAGCAAGAGCTCAAACAGCGCTTGATTGATGCCTTTAAAAATCCAACGTTGCCCAAGCTGACGCGTAAACGTATTCCGCGGCAATTGCGCCACTTTAATGTCCCAACCGTCATTGATTTTGAGTTTAATGCCGCCGCCAATCAGCATATTATGAGCTTGCAAACTCTAGATCAGCCGGGGTTACTGGCGCGGGTGGGACAGATATTCTTGCAGCAACAGATTGAGGTGCATGCCGCGCGTATCACCACCTTAGGTGAGCGCGCTGAGGATATGTTTTATATCAGCGACCAACATGATGAGCGCTTATCAGAGACCAAACTTGACACCCTCAAGCACGCCTTGATACTCAGCCTGAGCATCCCTAATAAGCCCGCTCATGATAGCCACCACTAAAGCTTGCGGCTCAGCCCACGCTTTTATATATTATCTGGCTGGCATGGGCTCTGAGCTCATCGTCAGCCAATTCTAAGGCTAATGGCAAAATATGCGCTTCTGGTTTATTTTGCTTGATGATTAAGCGTCCCGCCTCGACTTCTTTTTGTAACAAGCGGTGTAAACTGGCAAGGCGCAATTGCGCCTGATAGCGCTCATAAATATCCTGCAAAGACAGCGGCGAGGCGCTATGTATATCTGGATATATACTGTCTTTGGCTAAAATAACCATCTCATTGAGCGTCTGCTCTCGGGCTAAATCTGCTTTGTAGAGCCGCGCTTGTAGCCGCTTCGCCAGCGGCTCTTTCAATACCAACGCGCTCAAAAACACGATTGTTTGCACCATAAATACAGCCAGATATTGCCATAGCTGTAAATGGATGTCATAGCCTTTATTGAGTAGCATCATGATAATAGCCACCAAAAAATAACTGACCAACTGCCATACAAACCACATCATCACGCTATTTTCACCATACCAAAACATCTGCTTTTCTTTGAGTACCACCATACGTTGCCGTGCTTGCCACCATTGGCGTTCACGCTGTCTAAGCTCATCATAAAATGTCGAGCACTGTTCACTATTGCTTAAAAAATTCGGCATCTGAGTTACCCTTACGATACAATAGCGCGATGATAAATATGGTTACAGCGTCCGCTCTTTTTATAACCAAAAGACAAAAAATAGCAGAGATGCTACACTACTTAAATGTAAATTTTCGTTATAGCCTGACTACTTTTTAGTTGGTTTTCGTTACTTATTTCTCTCAATTGCTTTTGATTAT
>DAIPIF010000167.1:0-4830 GCA_036770925.1 Psychrobacter sp. | reverse complement strand
TTAATTGGCAAGTAGGGCTAATCACACAGCCCTGCGGAGGGTTGTTTTTTGATTCTTCTATAAAAGTAAGCGGTAATTCTTTTGCTGTGGCATCATTTTTTTGGTTGCTTTTATGATGTGGCACAGTGCTTGCAAAACACTCCACCAAATCAAAATCTGGCTCTATCTGTTTGATTAATACACCCAAATTAATATCTTTTGGGGCACATGCCAGCCGAATACCGCCATTTTTACCACGCATGCTATCGATATAACCAAGCTGACCCAATTGATGAATAATCTTGGTCAAATGGCTCTTAGAAATCTGATAGCTGTCTGCAATATCGCTGATATTGGCAAGCGTTTGCGGCTCAGGTTTTACCGCTAAATAAATCAGTGAACGTAACGCATAATCGGTGTAATTGGTTAGCCGCATTACATGGTGCTCCTATATTTTTTATATTATTATTGCAGCTTTACCACCTCAACATCATGACCCAAACGTCATTATCCAAACGTCATTAGCCGAATAAACCATCGGGTCTCTCATGTGAGAGCATCGGTAAATAGCTGATACAAAACAGTAAAAAGCAGGCAATCCACGCCCCCTGCGCCATCATCACCCACAATAAATACTCATCGCTATCAACCAAGGGCATAAACACCCGACTGATAAACGCCAGCACCATAAGGGCAAATATAGCATTGACCGTTTTGGGTGGCTGATGAATACTACGCCCCGTATGCCCAAGTGACACCCGCGCCATCATCGCCACCGTCATCATTCCGATACCCGAAAGCGCTAATCCATGCATAGCAATACTGTGCGTAAAGCCAAGCCACGGCTGCAAAGCATATAGCAGAAAGCTAACGGACATTCCTAAAAATGCCAGATACAGCGACCACAGGAGTGGCTTTTGCCAAATACCACGATGATACCAACCTTTTAGGCGCACGATATTGACCACTGCCACTCCAAGTGCGCTAATGGTCAATAAATACTTATTAGGATAAAAAACATCAACGATAAAAAAGGCTAAAAACAATACTAAACTGGCGATATCTTGCGCTTTATTATTGCGTACCTTAACAGTGTATTTTTCGCCTTTATTATTTGCCACGCTGAGACCGCGCTCAATAAAGAACGGCACGACTCGTCGACCTATGGTCAGCACCAAGCCAATAATTAAATAAAACCCCAGATACATGCCTATTCGAGTCAGGTTCATATCGTTGCTAAAAACGCCCCAATAGCAGAGCCCATTACCGAGGGTCAATAATGCCAGCTTGGATAAGATACCCATCTGTTTATACTGCTTGACCTGTAGCACCGCCTGAAATATCACCGCTGCCATCCATGCGACAAATAGCATATCAAATAGTGCCGCGATATAAAGCAGCGCAGAGCTACTACCGCCAATGCTCATGCCCAAAGCAAATGCCGCCCAGCCTAAACGCGCCAGCAACCAACACCCAAAGATACCCAGCAGCTTATAGCCATGCGGCATCTTTACCCCTGTCCATGTCTGCACGGCGGTCAATAAAAACCCCGCCACAATCGCTAACGCATAACCATAAATCATCTCATGACCATGCCAGTATAGCGGATTGAGCGCCTGCGCATCGATGTCCGTATGACCGCTAAAGACAAACGCCCATAACGTCATGGTGATAATGGCAAACAGCGCGCCTGCACTAAAAAATATCCGAAAGCTAAAGTTAAGAATAGGATGCGGCGAGGTTGGCGGTTTACTGGGTAAATGAATGGCGGTCATGGTACTCTTCTTAGCTTAAGTTAAGGGCGTTACTTTTAAAGATTCATTTTAAATGAATGTTAATAGTTATACAAGATTATCTGTGATTTAAAGACGATTACCCTCTAATCTTAAATTCGATTAACTATCATCAACCCTCACATTGACCGTTTATCGCTGCAACTGCACCATCATAACTGAGCGTTGGTCATTATTAACTATAGACTGCTACGACAACCATTTATCTTGAAACCTGCCATCAGGGTCGTGCTGTTGGGTTTGTTTTTTGAGATTAAACTGTCGGCAGCCTCTAGGGTCAGCACCAACGCCTGCCAGATATTGCCAATTGCCCCAGTTACTGGCGACATCATAATCAAGTAACTGCTGCTCAAAATAGGTCGCGCCATAACGCCAATCGAGCCCCAACTCATGAATAAAAGCGCTTGCGACCAGTTGCCGACCCCGATTAGACATATAGCCAGTATGATTGAGCTGCTGCATACAAGCATTAATAATCGGATAAGCGGTCTTGCCCTGTTGCCATTGCTCAAGGCGCTGTTGCTGATGGCGGGTGAGCGGTTTTTTATCGCTAATACCTTGAAATAAAAACAGATTTTGCTGATGGGTCATCGCATACCAATAAAAATACTCGCGCCACAATAGCTCAAACCATATCCAATAAGTAGAATCATTGGCGATGACCTCACGCTCATAGTGACGCAACCGATTGAGCACCCTCTTGACCGAGAGCGAGCCATTCGCAAGCCAAGGCGAGAACTTAGTAGAATGCGACCATTCATCCATGGCGTTACGGGTGACTTTATAGCTGCTTGGCGCGTCAGAATCAAAATAACGCTCTATATGTGCCAGCGCTTGCGTCTCGCCGCCTTTTAAGTAGGGCTCTTGCGGCGTAGGCTCATTAGGCTGCTCATTAAATGACAATCCCTTAAAAAAATACGCAGGGTTACTCGCCAGACTTATCGGTAAGGGTGCAAGCGTCACAGGCGTTTGATGCATATCTAAATCATCATCAGCGCTCAATAAATGACGGCTGTATTCTACTTTTTTACGAAACTGGGTAAAGCTTGTCGGCAAATCTTGGGTCGGCATCGTGGCAAATAGTGTGGCAGTTGCCTGATAATGCCAGTTTATCTGCGGATATTTATCTTGCAGCGCGCGATAAGCCAAATTTTGCGCATAATCCGCCGTTTGACTGACACAAATATCGCTGACACTTTGCGCCTCAATGAGGTGTAAGAGCTGCGCTGTGGTTAAATAAAGTAGCCTATTGCCCAAACGCTGTAATGAGCTATCCAAATCCGCTAAGCTCTCAGTGATAAACTGCTGGCGCGCCCGACCTTTTTTATCAAAGTGATAAGCTTGACCCCAGTTTTTGGGTGGTAAGTCAGCCGCCAACGTAGGCGCATACGCCAGTATTAATTTGCCAGCATTATCATCTGCTGCCTGACTATCGGTTAAATGACTATCTGTTGCATTATTATTAGCCAAAGCCGTTAACGCCGCCGCTTGATGCAAAGTTGCATTATCATGCAGGCGTAAATCGTTATGAAATAATACCAGTACGACCTTTTTAGGCGCTGATTGAGTTGTCATCTTTATACCCTTATACCCTTATACCCTTGGTTATTTACTCATGTATCAAAGTGACTCATATATCAAACAGCAGGGTGTTAACGACTGTTAGCATGACACCCAAACTATAGTCATTTAGATCATAAATAGCGTTATAAAGCGCCTTAAATATACCGTATCGGTCTTTATCCTCGCCATTATCATAGCAAGTATTGACTCTTATTAGGCAGCCTGCTTAAATGGCTAACCCCTAGGAGAATATTATGATTGAAGAAAATGCGCCGGCTGAGAAACGTAAAATTATTAATAAGTTTTTGACAAAACTCACTCGCGATGAGCCGCAGATGTATTATGCCACGACAGCAGAGATTTCTCGTAGCCTTTATATGATGATAAAAGAACATACCAACCGCTTATCCGTAGAAGAGCAAGCACTGGTTCGCGGCATTACGATTGAGGAGATTGAAGCCTTGCTAGGTTTTCATTCTCGATAACACAGCTCGATGCCTACTCAAAAAAAGACCGCCATAACAGTGGTCTTTTTTTGCACACCTTGCTAGACGACTGGTCTAATGGTACTATAGAGGCATAGAAAAATTAAACGATACTTACTCGACACTAAACATCATCCATAAAACCTTATGTATATAAAGTATAGCGTTTCACTCGTATCCGTATCATAGCCAAAATATTGACAACCAAAACAGCACTCCAAGGAGAACAGGGTTTTTATGTCCATTACTAAAACCACTGCACAATCGGGTAGCACACCATCAGATACCAAAGCGCATCTTTTAGCTACAGGCTATCAGCTGATTGCCCAAAAGGGTTTTACTGCTGTTGGCATCAAGCAAATATTAGACTGCGCAGGCGTGCCCAAAGGCTCGTTTTATCATTACTTTGCCTCAAAAGAAGCCTTTGGCGCAGCCATCATTGAGCATTACTTTACTCACTATAGACAAGGTCTCGATACTATTGAGGCGCAACATATTAATGCGCAGCAAAAGCTGTATAACTACTTTCAAAACTGGTACGACACCCAGCAAAATGGCTGTGACCATGAAAAATGCTTGGTGGTTAAGCTCAGTGCCGAAGTGGCAGACTTATCAGAGCCAATGCGCAAAGCACTTTATGCGGGATATCAGCAAACCATCAGTTGGCTTGCCAAACAGATTAAAGCCGGCTGGGCAGATAACTCGGTACCGCCACTCAATAATATCGCGGCTGAGAGTATGGCGAAGCGTTGGTACTTTGCGTGGCTTGGTGCCAGCTTAATCGCTAAAATCAGTCAAACCAATACGCCCCTTGCAGAAGTATGGCAAATGACCACCACTGAGATGGGGCGCTAAAGGCTCAAAATTAACATAGTGAGAGTTTTGTAATTATTTACAAGCGCTCACTAGACGACTGGTCTAATTACTGTAAGATAAGGGATGTTATTTATGTCTATTAGCTATTATGTGACATAACCTTAAGTATATACCTCTGTTATATATTCTATACT
>DAIPIF010000166.1:0-4847 GCA_036770925.1 Psychrobacter sp. | reverse complement strand
TTGATGAGTTTTTAGATGAAGTCTATGAGCAATGTAAAAAACTTGATATTCCGGTTGATGCGGCTTTAGCTGAGAACGGTTGTGGTCAATTTGAAATCAACCTACTACACGTCGATGACCCCTTAAAAGCCGCTGATGATGCCATTTTATTCAAACAAGTGGTTAAATCAGTCGCAGCGCGCCGCAAGCTGACGGCTACCTTTATGGCAAAACCTTTTGGTTTGCAATCAGGTAATGGTTTTCATGTACACTGCAGCCTGCTTGATAAAGATGGCAACAATGTCTTTGATGACGGCTCAGAAGAAGGGTCAGATATCTTGCGCCATGCGGTCGCTGGCTTATTAAAAACCATGTCAGACTGTACCTTGTTATTTGCCCCACACGTCAACTCTTATCGCCGCTTTACCCCGGGTACGCTGGCACCAAATAATGTGTCATGGGGTTATGAAAACCGCACCGCCGCCGTACGCATCCCTGGTGGCGACTCACAAGCACGCCGTATCGAGCACCGCGTATCGGGAGCCGATGCCAACCCTTATCTGGTCTGTAGTGCGGTATTGGCAGGCATGCTTTATGGCATCGAAAACAAGCTTGAAGCGCCAGAGCCGGTCAATAGCATCACTTACAACGAAGCCGAGCTTAAAACCTTGCCATTAGATTGGCTGTCCGCCATCCGCAAATTTGAAAGCAGCGACATCATTGATTCATTGTTTCCAAGTGAGATGATTGAGCTATTGATTGCGGTCAAAAAACAAGAAGCAAAACGCTTTGCTCAGCAAGTGACCAACCTTGAATACCTCACCTATTTACAGGATGTTTGATATGTCAAATAGCAACTTAAATAGCAGCGCAGCAACGAGCCAAAACCTATCCTCGAATAACACGCGCAATATCCCGCATTATTCAGATAAAGGTCAATACCCTGATAGCTATTATGCGGCCAGCCGTAATCCTAAGCCGGATAGACCAACCCTAAAAAACGATATCCAAGTGGAAATCTGTGTGGTCGGCGGCGGTTATAGCGGCTTATCAACGGCGCTACACCTTATCGAAACTGATCATGAAGTGGTGGTACTAGAAGGCGCGCAAATTGGTTGGGGTGCATCAGGGCGTAATGGCGGTCAAATCGTCAACGGTCTTAACGCCAGCCTACAAAAAATCAAAAAGTCTTATGGTCAAGAAAACGCAAACTTCGTCGGTCAGCTCGTGACCCGTGGTGGCAAAATCATTCGGCGCTTCGTCGCTGATTATAATATTGACTGCGACCTTAAAGAGAAAAATATCTTTGCCGCGTTAAATAATGGTCAATTAAAAGACTTACAAGAGACGCATGCCCTATGGGAAAGCCATGGTATGCATGATCGAGAAATGCTCGATAAACATGGTATCCAAGAGCACATAAAAACAGACGCCTATGTGGGCGGTATTATTGACCATTCAGGTGGTCATATCCATCCACTAAATCTAGCGCTTGGCGAAGCCGCTGCTATCGAAAAATCTGGCGGTACTATCTATGAAAACACCTTGGTGGTTGATATTGAGTATGCCGATGACTCTATCAAAATCATCACCGAGTTTGGCACCGTTACTTGTAAGCAAGCGGTTCTATGCGGGAATGCCTATCTCAATAAAGTCATACCCAAGCTGACGGACCGTGTCATGCCCGTCTCAACGCAGATTATCGCCACCGAACCATTGGGTGATTTGGCAGACCAATTACTACCAACCGACGTCTGTGTCGAGGATGTTCGCTATATTCTTGATTACTATCGCCTGTCAGCGGATAAGCGCATGTTATTTGGCGGCGGTACGGTCTACGGTGGTCAAGACCCCGCTGACATCACGGCCAAAATCCGACCAAATATGAATAAGATTTTCCCAGAGCTACGTGATGTCAAAATCGACTATGCATGGAGTGGTAACTTTGCCTTGTCTTTTTCTCGCGTACCGCAAATGGGCAAACTGCATGACCGTGTCTATTTCGCTCATGGCTATAGCGGTCATGGGGTGACAGGCTCGCATTTATTTGGGCAGATATTAGCTAATGCCATCAATGGTCGCACCAAAGAGTTTGATACCTTTGCCAAGATTCCTTGGATTCCTTTCCCAGGTGGCCGCGCCCTACGCGTGCCGTATTCTGTCATGGGCTCATGGTGGTACGCGCTAAAAGACACCACTGGCATGTAACAACGTCAAAATCTAACCATCATTATCTGTCATAACAATGGATTGTTGTGATGGCGCTCGATAGAAAGAAGATGCACTGACGCGCTACTACCTATCGAGCAACAACCATAAAACAGAGTTTTAAAAAATTAGGTTTTACAGGGAGCGTAAATATGAACATGAAACTCAGCGAAGCTGTCGAGGGGCAGTTTCATAACAAGCGAGTATTTTTGACGGTATTAGCAGGGATTGCCATATATATCGCTTTTGCTTGGCTATCGACCACCCGTGCGCCAAACGAATCTTGGGGTGCTTTATCGCTATTACCTACATTATTAGTATTGGTCACTGCCATTGTTTCTAGGCGTCCATTTGAATCTATGATTGCAGGCTGTGTCGCGGGTCTTGTGATGCTCAATCCGTTTGATTTGGTCTCGCCTTTTGCTGAAAATATATCCCTTGTACTCGGTAATGAAACCATTGTCTGGGTGGTACTGGTTTGTGGTTTGATGGGCGGTCTGATTCAGCTGCTTGAGATCAGCGGTTGTCTCGATGGCTTTAGTGAATGGCTACAAAAAATCATCAAATCGCGCCGGCAATCATTACTAGCGACTGCAGGATTGGGCGTGGTGGTCTTTATTGATGATTATTTAAACTGTCTTGCTGTGTCGACGTCTGTTAAAAAATTGACCGATTTTTATGGGGTATCGCGAGAAAAACTTGCCTACATCGTCGATTCAACGGCGGCGCCGATGTGCGTTATTGTACCTATTTCGACTTGGGCGGTCTACTTCGCTGGACTTTTAGAAGAAAATGGCGTCGCAAAAGACGGTGGTGGTATGGCACTTTATATGAGTGCCATTCCTTTTATGGCGTATGCTTGGTTTGCACTGGTGATTGTGTTTTTGGTGGCATATGGCATTTTGGGCGATTGGGGCCCGATGAAAAAAGCGGAAGCTCGCGCCAAAGGTGGCAACCCTGTACCTGAAGCTTTTGTCGATGAGCAATTGGTTTCAAACGTCAAGGCCAAACGCAAGCTATCGTTTAAAGCCAATATCATGAACTTTGCTTTCCCCATGATTTTATTGATTGTTTCAACCATTTACTTTGAAATTGATTTGTTAAGAGGGGCGCTGTTAACCTGTTTTGTTACCGTTCTTATCTATTGGGCGCAAGGTATCTTAAGTTTCGAAACCCAAATGGAAGCCATTTTTAAAGGTTTCCAAGTCATGCTCTATCCATTATCAACGGTAGTCGGCGGCTTCTTTTTAAAAGCCATCAATGATGAGCTTGGCATGACGACATACGTAATCGAGGCCATCACGCCTTATATGACGATTGTCATCTTTCCTGCTGTCATCTTTGCCGTCATGGCATTCTTAACCTTTGCCACCTCATCAAGTTGGGGTTTGTATATCCTGGCAATGCCGATTGTATTCCCTATTTCGTTAGCACTTGGTGTCAGCACGCCATTGATGATTGGGGCACTATTGTCAGCGTCTTCATTTGGTAGTCATGCCTGCTTCTTTAGTGACTCGTCGTTGTTAGCCTCACAAGGAGCGGGCTGCTCACCCATGCAACATGCCTTTAGCCAATTCCCCTATGCCATGCTTGGCGCGGTTTTATCCATCGTGACATTCCTAGGTTTGGGTTATATGATGGCTTGAGCATTATTTAAAGTATAGGCTGCATACGATGAGCGTTAAGGATTGGCTAAAGCATACAAATAACGACTGAGACAGTGTTGGCCCTACAATACAATGATCTTGCTGCTTGATAGTATTAATAACTACCAACCATCACAGATTAAGAAAAAATTTAAAAGATAGTGATAGTAAAACAACCACAAATGGATTTTGACCAAAAGGAAATAACAATGAGCGACTATCAAATTACTAACCCAGCGACTGGCGAAGTAGAGGCCACCTACCCAACCTCTACTGAGCAAGACATTCAGCAAGCGATTGAAAAAGCTGATCGCGCTTATCAAGATTGGCGCAAGGTAACATTAGACGAGCGCAGTACGCTACTGCATAAAATTGCTGATATTTACCTTGAGCGTCAAGATGAGCTGGCGCGTATCGTCGCAGCAGAGATGGGCAAGCCTATCGCGCAAGCAAAAGGCGAGATTGGCTTAGTGGCTGATATTTTTCGTTACTATGCTGATAACGCCGCGCAGTTATTAGCGCCCCATACCATCGATGTTGATAGCGGTTCTGCCCTTGTAGAAAAGCGTCCTGTCGGCGTGCTTTTAGGCATCATGCCGTGGAATTACCCGCATTATCAGGTTGCACGTTTTGCCGCCCCTAACTTTATGGCTGGCAATACGCTGATTTTAAAACACGCGCCGCAGTGTCCGAAAACGGCAGAAGTAATCGTTGATATTTTTAAAGAAGCAGGCTTACCAGAGGGCGTCTATAACAATGTGTTTGCGACCAATGAGCAAGCGGCGACCATCATCGAAGACAGCCGCGTACAAGGTGTGTCATTGACGGGTTCTGAGCGCGCTGGACAAGTAGTGGCAAAAATAGCTGGCGGCGCACTTAAAAAAGTCGTATTGGAGCTTGGTGGCTCGGATGCCTTTATCGTTGCAGCCGATGCCGATATCGAACAAGCCATACAGGGAGCAATCGAAGGTCGTTTTGGTAATACAGGACAAGCTTGTAATGCGGCCAAACGCC
>DAIPIF010000165.1:0-4865 GCA_036770925.1 Psychrobacter sp. | reverse complement strand
GCTTTAAGCGCCGCAAACGGCAATCCGTAAGAATTTGCGGCGGCCTTTACTTGCTGATCGGTCAAAAACTTTGACATAATTAATCCTCTTTATTTAAGCTATCGGCTATTTTCTTTTTCTCAATCAATTCGAGATAATCAACGTATTTATTTAAAACTTTATGGCTGCGCTTCAGTTGCTTCAGCTCATAGGTTAGCTTCTCATTACTTCTTTTTAAGCGATGGTTTTGGATGGTGTGACGGCGTAATTCATAGATAATTAGTGTTGAGACAATCAGCAAGATCACCCTTGACCACATCGACTGATACGACGGTACAAAAACAACGCTACCCCAGTCCGCCCATGCCAGCATCAGCCATAACATGATTGACATTGAAACGGCGGTAGAAACAGCCTTGCGCTTGGTGCAAGTCTTATGGCTATAAAACACCCAAACGCCGCCTATAAGTCCTATAAATGGTGATAGCGCGTTAATCCAGCGCCAATCCAGTAGGTAATAGATACTAATCACTTCTTACGGCCTCCAAAAACTAGCGATACAAGCGTTTGCAAGCGTTCAGTAAGAATGACTTTAGCGGCATCCCATAATTCCTCACTGCGCACCAACTCACCTATATTGCGTATCGCAACCGTGCCAACAAAAGACATTACTAACGAGGTTAATAGCAGTAACGGCATTGGCGGCGCGGAGGTAAATGCTGGCAAGATGATAAATGCGCCGATCAATCCGGTCATAAACCCCAGCGACAAATTGACAAATTTTTGTGTATAACTTAAACTTGCCTCGCGCATGGTGTCGATATATAGCGATCCGAACGATCCCACGATTGCCAACATAAAAGCGCCTACAAAAAAGATCCATATCGGTAGATCTAAATAAAGAAAAGGATGCGTTTGGTTCAGTTGGTGCGCAAGCCCTGCGGCGCTGGTTCCAGTAGCAACATAAGTCGCGGCGCTACCAGTAATGCTTGCTACCGTGCGCGCGGCTTCGATTTTTTGACTCATTCTATCCTGTCTCCATTAGCGCCGTGCTTGGCTCACTTGTATAATTCCCTCCAAACGCTCTATAACGCCTAACCTATAAATTCGTTCGCTTTCAAGGTTTTTTGATACACGATCAAAGCTTGGTGACTTCCTATACATTTTTACAAACGATAGGCCTATTCTAAGTGCTTCAGGCAAGCTCATTTTGCCGTGTTCCACCATCGTAAAAGCATCATCCAACAAGGCATTCTGCAATCCTTGCGGCTGCCCCTGATAAATGGTCAAGGGTGAGAAATCGGGCTGGCTCAATTACGCCATCACCTCCTTGCTTACATAGTGTTAAGCCTTGGTTGTCACTACCTAGGGCAACAAAATGCGCAAGCTGGCGCACGCCATCGTTATAACCATTCACAAGATCATTAAACTGACTGATAGACAGATCATTAATGACTTTAACGCGCTCTTGAATGGCTTGGTTTATCTCGGTATCACTCATGCTGGCGGGTAATTCGCCCCACTTAAACTCGCCCGCTTCGCCGCCAATAAAAAACGATAGATCGCCGGACAGCTGGCACGCCATTTGGCCGCTTAGCCAGTCGGCCACGTTCTCGCAAATACCCTCTAAAACCACCACATGCGCGCCGCGTAAGTGATTGATTGTCATATCACCTACTTGCGCGTGCGGCGGCACGTCCGCTTGTACGGTATCGATAAAATACTCATCATTCACGCCAGCGCTATCAGCGCTGTACTGGTGCTGCGCCGTCGCTTGGTGATTGAGCAAAATGTAATAGCGCTCTTGCGCGGTCAAACGTCCAGCCAATTCATGATCGCCACTTAAATGGCCGATCATGGCGCTTAGACGCTTTTCGTTAAACTCTTGCGGTATGTGCGCAATATCGATGGCTTGGCCAATGCTTAGATCGGGCAAACTGACATTGCTGCTCAATAGCTGTAAATGTAATGCGGTATCCATAATTATCTTCTTATATCAATAATGTTTTGCGCATCCCATGCGGTCAATGACAGCATGACGATCTGCGCTCTAATCAAAAGGCGGCTACCGTCCTTATTCATTGGTGCCACGATTGGCGCTGATACACTCTCAATCACCATAGGACTGTAAGTTTTACCGCCGTACTGCAACTGCACCAACGACGGAATAATCGAGGGAAACATAGATTCTGAAAACCCATCTTTTAGGCCGCCAACCAGTAGTGATTGATCCGATAGCGATTGCGCGGATGCCCAGCGCTGCAACTGCTGTAACGCGTCTTCCACCTCTGTTTTAGCATCAGCCCACGCTTGAAAAATAAGGCTGCCAGTAATGCGCACTGAATTGGATGAGGTGAAAATCTGCCGGCTATTTAGCTTGGTAAAGTTCGATCTACCCATTAAGCCCTGCAACTTGCCAGCTGCATCCTCCAATATGCTATCAACGCCCGTTACATCAGCCACAAGCGCGCCAGCTTCAGCAATCTTGGCGGCAACGCCGGTCGGATCACTGGTGGCGGCAAATAAGCTGTAATAAGCGGCGTTAATTTGGCCGGACTGAATCGATCCCATCAGGTTTGGCAAACGCCCCTCCGGATTGGATGATTCAAACGGCGTACTGTATTGCGATTCGATGGTAAAGTCGGCATCTTCAAAAATAGATTCAACCGTAGGCTGGCTGGTGTCGGGCGTATAGGTTTGTTTACCTTGCCCGCCCTCGGCATTGCCCTCGGTGACTGCTCTGATTTTCACAACAAGGTTTTTGTTTAAGCCTTTTTCACGCCACACGCTGCCTAACGTTTTACCGTTAGGCTGCTTGTTTTTGTTGTTGGCTGGTGCGGCTTTCATTACGCGCCAGCCATGTCGGCCAATGCTTTCATGCTGATCGCTACCATTTTTTGCTGTAGCGTTACGCTGATTGCATCCATTTTGGCGCTTAGTTCTTTGTCGCCCTCGGCTTGATCTACTAAATCGATAAGCTCATCGGTATCAATAGCCATCGGGTCAAAGTCCGGCGCGTTTAGTTGCTGCTCAATCTCATTGATACGGTCGGCAAGCGCGTTACTGGCGGGCGCGGTAACTTCAGGCTCAACGACTGGCGTGTCGTCAATAAAGACTTCTTCAGCTGGCGCGGCCATTTGACTGCCATTAGCAACCAAGATCACCTTTTGGCCATCGTCGGTATAGCCTCTAAAATTACCTTTGATCTCGCCGTTCTCGTTACGCCATACCACGGCATCACCGGCGCTCATTTTCTTACGATCGATCGGTGCGGCTGCTGGCGCGCCCGCCTGTTTAGCGCGTTCAATAGCGGCTTCAAATTCAGTAAAAGTCATGTCTGCCGTGTACTTATCCTTGCCGTAAGTTGCGCCAAAATACACTTTATTATCAGCAACTTGGATAACGTGAACGTTCGTAGATCGTCTGCCATCAAAATCAATAATATCGCCAACGTTAGTGCCAGCCTTATTATCCATAGTGGTGCCACTTAGGTTTAAGCGCGCCTTGGCTTCTTGGTTAAGGCGCGTCTGCTCTGCCAATTTTTCGTTAAATTCGGCTTGCGCTTGATCTTCCAACTCTTTTTTCTTATCCATGCTTTTACCCGCCTGTGCGTTAAGTGCGTCTTCAATCGCTGATTTATATTCGCCGGTGTTGTCCGTGAATACGTGCTTAATGGTTGCGATAACGTCTTGGCCGCTATTGCCTTTTAGGATCTTGGCCTCGCCATACGCGTCGATTTCGGCGCGCAAGTTCACGCCGTCCTTTGAGATCTGCACGGTGATACCGTAAACTGGATTTGACTTACTGGTGAGGGCATCAAACATTGAATCTTGGTAGGCTGTAGCGGTATAGTCGCCAACAACGGCATCGCCGCCTAGATCGATCGAGGCATCCACAATTTTACAAACGGCATCAGCAAAATTAAGCGTCATATTTGCAAAAATACCGGTATCGATATGGTATAAATCATTATGCTTAGTATCATCATGATCTTGGCTGCCGACTTGAATATCGCCATCGCCAATACCTAAGATATTCAACTTATCGCGGTTGCGGTTAAGAAACATATCGGGGTATTCGCTTTGATCAATGTCTTCGTAGTCTTCGTCGTCGCTATCAGTGCTGTGCTTGGCTAAAAACGCATTGATACCTTTGAACGCTGGATAAGTCGTTTCAAGATCAAAACTATTGTCAAAAAACTTAGGCGTTCTGCTGTTATATGCACGCGTTTGGGCGTTATCTGCATAAACAATAAAGCCGCCATCAGCTTGCGGCATAGCTGTCCAGCTGTCTTTTTTCTTACTGTTCATATAAGCGATAACACTGCCATCGTCATATTCAAGCGGTGGATAGGTCTTGGCGTTACTGGCATCGCTAAAAAACTCTTTACCCTCTTTTAGCTTCATTGATGGATTGCCTTGCTTAACGACTTCAAGCTGTTTTAAAACACTGGCATCATCCGGATAACTGCCGCCGCTAAAGTTCTCGCCTTTAACGCTATATCCGCCATATTGTCTAGTCACTGTAGCGAGTACGCGGCCTTTACTATTGACGTAAACAGAAACCGGTTGTTCAGTTTGGAATTGCTTGGCTTTTTGCGCATCAACATCGCTTAACTTAACGGCTTTTCGACTGGCCACAAGTTCACGCATTTCGCTCAATAAGATCGTTTTACCGCTGTCACCAGTGAATGATGAAAAAGACAAGCCAGCCTCATCGTTACCGCGATTGGTGTAAACCCATTCTTTAAACTGCATCACGTTACCGGTATAGTCGTAAGCGTCGTCCGCGCCTCTAAACCCGTAAACATCACCGATTTGAAATTGATCATCGGTAAAGCCATCGGGATCGGCATAGTCGATCTTATAGCCTAGATCTTCTAGCAG
>DAIPIF010000164.1:0-4865 GCA_036770925.1 Psychrobacter sp. | reverse complement strand
GGTACTTTCTTTTTATCGAACTCTTTAAAGCTATAGTATTTGACATTACTGACCATAAGCAGACCACAGATAACGACCCAAGCGGCAAACAAGACCATAACGAGATTTTGGTTTTGTAGCGCCCAACTACTATGATCAACTGCGACCATAACGGCTGAGGTGACCAAAATTGCGGCTAGAGGACTGGCTAGACCGACAAAATATTTTTTATCAACTTCACCAATCTGGACGTTAAAACGTGCTAAACGAAAGGCACCACAGGCGGTAAATACAAACGCACAACCTAAACCAATACGCCCTAGTGGCTCTAAAGCAAAGCTATATACCAAAATTGCAGGCGCGATACCAAAAGCTAACATGTCTGCTAGTGAGTCATACTGCTCGCCAAAAGGGCTTTGGGCATTGAGCATACGGGCGACTCGACCATCAGCACCATCTAAGATGGCGGATAGAAAAATCGCTAAAGCCGCTGGATAAAAGTCGCCTTTGGTACTGGCTAAAATGGAATAAAAACCCGATAACAAAGATAAGGTGGTAATAAGGTTGGGCGCTAAATAGACGCCTCTACTGACTACCGGCTTACCTTCTGCTACTTCAGTCTCAATCACCTCAAATGTCAAGCCATCGTAATCATCATTGTCTGCTAAACGAATATTAAACTCGTGCTCATCAACAAATGGCGGCTGAGTTGCCGCGTTATCGCTTAGAGTATCGGGCTGTTTATCGCTAGGGTGGTTATCAGATGGTTGAGGGGTGCTCATAATAACGGTGTCCTTATTCGCCAACTAACCAGCGTACATTGGTCGCGCTATCAGGTGATAGGTTTGGTGCGTCGGCAACTTTAAGTATGGGCTGTAAAAAGCGTAGTATCTCACGCGCATGGTTATCAAACTGCCACGGTGGATTGATAATCAGCATGCCAGTACCATTTAGACCGACGGCGATATCATTAGGATAAATATTAAGCTCACAAATCAGCTGACGTCTCATATCCGTACGTTTTAGCTTTTTATAGAACAGCTCAACCGCTTCGATGTTTTTAATCGGGAACCATAAGGCATAAGTACCTTGGGGCCACTTATTATAAGAGTGCACCAATAAATCAATGAGACGGGTAAAATCTTTATGTTCTTGCTCATAAGGAGGATCTAGAAAAATCAGACCACGCTTCTCTTTTGGGGGAATGACGGCAGCAATACCTTCAAACGCGTTGCGATGATGAATGCCAATCGGTAATTTATGCAGCTGATAATTCAGGGCGTCATATTCGCTCGCTTTTGCTTCAAAAGCTTCACCGCGCACGCCAGCCTCAGGATTTTTTTCGATATGATGTCCAACCCACCATGGTGAACCAGGGTAGACTTTATTATCATAGGTAAATTTGGCTTGTTTAATACCTTCCATATAATCTTTAATTGCTGCGGGTGCTTTTTGCATGTCAGCGGCATCGACTTTTAATAAGGCTTTGATGCCACCTTCAGCTTCGCCCGTTTTGCGCGCCTCCTCACTGCTTAGTGAGTACAATCCACGACCACCGTAAGCATCGAGTACATAAAATGGTTTTTTCTTTTGACCCAACTGATTCAGTAGTTGCACTAATAAGATGTGTTTGACTACATCAGCAAAGTTACCAGCATGATAAGCGTGTTTATAATTCATAAGTTTAAAAGTTTAAATGAGAAAAATTACATCTATGGTAGCATAGGCAGAGGGAAAAATAACGATGGTTTTAGTAATTAGATAGTCATTGCGTGCGGATTAATCAGGTTATAGCTGAATAAGTATCACTATTCGTAAAGGGAGTCATAAATGACAGCCGTTATCAGTAATCTTTATATCACCAATTTAGCGATTACTAATCCTATCGGTGCCGATAATCCACCGCTGCTCATTCCTCATAACCCACATATTAAGAGCGGCGATATACCGACGCAGCATGTGCTACAGTTATCTGATTTTGAGGTCAACTGGGAGGCGCTATTGACAGAGGCAGTACTTGAGGCACTGGTGCTCGATGGTTGGATGGTTATTGATCGGGTATTTACAGATAAGGCACTGCTGGCGCTGCAAGCCGAAAGTGGCTTTATTGACTATCGTGATGCTGAGCTGACGGCGGGGATTCGTGTCAGCGATATCAGAGGGGATAAAATCCGCTGGATTACTAAGAATTTTTTTGCAGGATTTTATTATTTGCATAGTATTAATGCGCTGGCGGCGGTCTTCAATCGTCTTTTATTTGCAGGTATTCGTCATAGTGAAGCGCATTATGCCTGCTATCCAGTTGGTTTTGGCTATCAATGGCATAGTGACAATCCGTCTGGGCGTGATGAGCGCGTTATTTCAGCGGTTTTTTATCTTAATGATGACTGGAACAGTAGTGATGGCGGGGCATTAGAAATCGTCGATAGACATGGCGGCACTCATAAGGTGATGCCTGTCGCCAATCGATTGGTGATATTTGACAGTAATTTGCAGCATCAAGTACAAATCGCGCATCGTGAGCGTTATTCTATCGCCACATGGATGCGCCGTGATGGTTTAGTGCCTTTTGTTGAAAAAGACGGTTAACGATATCTATAGTTTAGGGCGTACTGAACCTTCATAATCTCAGCCAGAGATAAGCACAAGCCACTATATGCTCATCAGCGCCGTGAATAAGATTCGGCTCAAATAAAAACCAAACTAAAGATGACTAGTCTATAATACAGAGGTTGGCTAGCTGCTAAAATGGCTTTTAGTACTAAAACACAGGAACGCTGCCTACTGTCAACGCCTTCCAGCGATTATAAAGCGAGTAATGATATGAATAATAAACTAATCGCCGTATTAAGCTTAGCGCTCACACTAGCGGCTTGTGGCGGCTTTGATGATATGGATGCCGCAAGGCTTGGGATGAGCGGTATTGGCAATACGGTCACGGAGCCCAATAATCCGGTAGAAAAAACCCAATGGCAATACTCCTCAACCACTAACAATGAGGGTCTATATTCATTGAGAGCCAATAATTATGCTTTGAATTTTTTTTATGATCCCAAAATTACTGAATTAAGACATACGCCCTCAATTCAGCTCGAAAAGCGTAAAAGTAGTAGCGGCGCTGTCCGTAGTTCCGTAACCATTGTTGCAAACTCAAACCTCTCCTGTACTCCCTCTTGCAAGGTGGCGATGAGCTTTGATGGCAATCGGGCAACCTATGAGATGCGTAATAGCAGCAATGGGGTCATTGTGCCTATCAATGACTTTACAGAAAATCAATTATTCAATAAATTTACCACATCCAATAAAGCCATTATTAGTCTACCTATTATTGGTTTGCCGCAAGTATTTGACGCCAACTTTGATTTACGTGGTTATGAGCTTAATAAAATGAGATTCTAGAAACTCTAGCTTTTTTATAATCAATGGCTTAATAACAGTCATAAGTGCTGGGTGTTCATTTTGGCAGCACTCATCAGATTAAGCCTGCGCTTGATAATGGATGGAGATTAAATGACGCCAAATATGAGGTGTCGGATAAAGCTGTCGCAAAGAATGCGACTGAATGAATCAACTCATGAGCTGCCTCGAATGTCTTAGCAGCTGACTGACTCGCAGCAGCTCAATAGTTTGTTTTTTGCTTCATTTTAGACAAAAAAGTCAAGTATAACTGTTGGTATAAGCTACAGTTTTGAGAATAAATTATGCGTGGGCACAACTAACGCAGTCGCTAATACTGCTTTAATAATACCGCCCAGAATAAAGGGATACAAACCAAACTGTAGAACGGTGCCTTCAGGAACGAAAAAAGACAGGTGAATCAAGCCAAATATGAGTGTCACCACAGTTGCAACTAATGCCACTACCGTACTCATAAGGTAGTTCTTCAATATACCTTTATCACTGAAATAGCCCAAAATAGCGACAGAAGCAATAAACCCGTATAAATATCCCCCTGTAGGACCAAAAAAAGTAGCTAGTCCTGCAGAACCGCCCGCAAAAACTGGCAGACCTATCGCGCCTTGAAATAAATACAACAGTACCGCAGAGATACCTGCTTTTCTACCTAATCCCAATCCTACCACTGTAATTGCCAGCGTTTGCCCTGTAATCGGTACTGGATACATCGGTACTGTAATTTGAGCAAATAAAGCAATCATCAACGAGCCAAAAACCACTTTTATAAAAAAAGCCGCCTGCTCATGCGATAAAAACCACTGTTTTGTGGCTACTAATCTGGCTGACATAAATACTCCTAATTTATACAGTGTACGTTTGTACACTTAAATTTAGATTATACTATGATTTATTAAGTTTTCTACATTTATTTGAACAGCGGTTGATGCTGATTTTAAAGAAGGTGCTATTTAATGCCAGATAAAGTCAATAATATTTGGATATATAATGATGAAGGGGTGAGTGAGCTGAGTATGAAGTCAGCATTTACCACCTTTCAGAGCAAACTACCCGCCCATAATATGACCACGGTACGCCTCATCTCTAGCGCAGATATTCTTAATGGTAAATTGATAGGTCGAGGTATATTGGTCATGCCTGGTGGCGCTGATATGCCCTATTGCCATAAGCTAAATGGTGCTGGCAATGACATTATTCGTCAGTTTGTGGCTAGGGGAAATATTTATATTGGCATTTGTGCGGGTGGGTATTATGGTGCGCAAACTATTGAATTTTTGGGCGAGGGATATGAGATTTCAGGGAGTCGTGAATTAGCATTTTTTTCTGGAGCTGCTGTTGGTAGTATGCTAGAGCTGACTCATGGGCAGCGATATAATCAAAAAACAGCTTCTAAAGCACTTGCCACGCTAAATTATGCTAATGGTCAACAAGATAAGGTTTATTATCATGGCGGCGCGTACTTTGTAGGGGAT
>DAIPIF010000163.1:2546-4870 GCA_036770925.1 Psychrobacter sp. | reverse complement strand
ACGCCAGTACCATGGCGCTACGTGTGCAGACTGGCGGCGACTTTATCAATGATAATGAGGGTACGCGTATTGATGTCTTGTACGGCTTTGCGCCTATCCGTGCTAATCATGCCGCGCGTGTGATTTTACCTGCTTAAATAGTGGGTGTTTCTAAAATGGAAACACCCACTTAGAGGTTGGTCGGATTTCCGACTGACCTCTTTTTTATTTATCTACGAGGTGCAAAATGGACTATCCAGTAATGCTATACCGCGACAGCTTTGATGACTGGGCGATTGCGGACGATGACGAGCATGAAGCTGAGTTATTAAAAAGCGGCTTTACTACTCATGCTGATTTTATGGCAAAAGATAAAAACGGCAATAGCGTGCTCAGATATGACGCGATGACCAATAAAGAGCTACAAAAGCTGCTTGACCATCGCGGCGTTGACTACGTGGCGCGCGACAGTAAAGATGCTTTAATCCAAAGAGCTAAAGACAGCGAGTAACACTATGACACCTGCAAATCTAGTAAGCATGGCAGCAAAGCGCGTCAACATCATTGCTCACAATGAGACGCTGAGCGATAGCGAGCTGCAAGATGGGATTGATAATCTCAATACGATGCTGTCACTGTACTCGATGGAGTCATTGTTGAGCGCTAATGGTATTGTGTTTCCGCTTGCGGTAACTGACGTGCATACCGGCATGGATGACCAAGTAGAGTACGCTTTAGTGGACTTGCTCGCAGTACGGCTTGCAGGTGTCTATCAATTACCCATCGCGCAAACCATTGCGATTGATGCCAAACGCGCTGAGCGCAATCTCAAAGCGTGGAATATCAAACCGATTTATAGTAAGCGCGACTTGGTACTGCGAGGGCTGACGCGATGAAACTCAACTTAGTCGGCGGCGCATATAGTCTTGATAATGTCGAGATAGATGCGCAAACGTGTATCAACTGGTACGCGCAAGCGCCTGAGAGTGGGGGCGGTCAAGCGGCGCTAATCCCTACCGCTGGACTGGTCAAAAAGCACACGCTGAATGGTGCAATCAAGGGTATGCAGCGGCTGTCAAATAATACATTGCTTATCGTGTCAGGTACGACCGCTTACCGCATAACAGGCGGCGTGAGCGCTATCGTGGGCACAGTAGCGGATAGCGCTTATGTCACTATGGCAGACAATGGGCGCGTAGCTGTCATTGCAACTGGTGTAAATCTCTATAGCGTTGATTTGACGACATGGGCGCTGACCGAGGTAGTCGCTGAGGGGTTTACTGGCTGCCAAGATATCGGCTTTATCGATGGTCGCTTTGTGTTTGCAGTACCTAACAGTGGTCAATATGGTTGGTTTGGGCTTTATAGTCTAACGTATGACGCGCTGAATTTTGCCACAGCTGAGGGCAGTCCTGATGATATCGTCAAGCTGATAGTGGTCGGTTCTGAGGTGTGGGCGTTAGGCGAGCATACCACCGAGGTCTTTTATAATACAGGCGATAAAGACTTGCCTTTTAGACGTGTGGGCGGTGCGTTTGTCTCGGTAGGTTGTGATGCGCCGCAAACCGTCGCCAAGCTCGGCAGCTCACTGGTATTTATCGCTAAGACTGAGGCGGGCGGCTATCAAGTTTGCATGACGCAAGGCTATCAGGCACAGCGTATTAGCACCCACGCTATCGAGCAAGTGTTAATGCTCGCAGATGCTAAGCAAGCCACGGCGTTTGTCTATCAGCAATCAGGACACGGCTTTTATGTGCTCAATCTGCCCGATGCTGACCGCAGCTTTGTGTTTGACGCATTAACAGGTCTTTGGCATGAACGGGCATGGCGCGATGATTTGGGCGCATTACATCGCTTTCGTGGTCAACATCATGCCTTTGATGGGTCGGATAATCTAATCGGTGACCATGCAAACGGCGCTATTTATGCGCTCAAAGAGGATGTATTCACTGATGATGGTGCGCCCGTGTATCGTGAGCGCACTTTGCCATATATGCCGAGCGAGAAAAAGAACGTCAGCTATCTACGCTTGGAGCTTGAATGTAGTGTGAACCATGTACTGACTGAGCAAAATATTGATATGTCATGGTCGGATGATTATGCGCGCACATGGTCGGTGCCAATGAGCCAGTCATTAGGTATTAAAGACGAGGACATTAAGCGCATTGTGTGGCGCAGACTTGGTATTGGCAGACAGCGCACCTATAAGTTTACAACGACTGCCAACAGCCGATGCGCCTTAATCAATGGCTATTTAGAAGTAAAAGGGAGTGATAGATAATGGCAACCGCACCGCTACCCACGCCTGATGATATTAAAAACGCACCGACGGTTATCAAGATACC
>DAIPIF010000163.1:0-2446 GCA_036770925.1 Psychrobacter sp. | reverse complement strand
TTTTTAGAGCGCAATCGGTTTAAACCCTTAGAAAAACTATATTATTGCGAGGTATGAGATGGGATTTGTTAAAAAAGCGTGGAACGGTATCACGGGTCAAACCGCCGCTAAAGCCGCTGAGAAATCAGGGCAAATGCAAGCGGATGCCAGTAAGTACGCGGCTGATATCAGTCAAAAGCAGTATGAGCAGACAAGACAAGACCAGATGCCGTGGATGGATGCGGGCAAAAAAGCATTAGGCGGCTTAGACCAGATGCTCTACGGCGACCCTAGTAAATTTGTGAACGACCCATCCTACCAATTTCGCAAGCAGCAGGGCATGGATGGTATCGAGTCCAGTGCGGCGGCAAGTGGTGGTCTGTTGTCAGGGGCGGCGCTAAAATCGCTCAACGGCTATAACAGCAGTCTTGCCAGCCAAGAGTACGGTAATGCGTTTAACAGACTGTCAGGCATGGCGGGCACAGGTCAAACTACGGCAACAAACTTGGGTAGTTTTGGCGCTAATAATGCGCTCAATCAAGGTAATGCGGCTATCGGCGGGGCTAATGCGCAAGCCAATGGATTAACGGCGGGCGCAGCAGCGCAGGGCAATGCTTGGGGCAATATATTAAACCTCGGCATGAAAGTTGGCGGGTTTATTTAAGGAGTTGTTATGAGTTGGATTCAGCATAGTGAGACGCCTTTTTTGCTCGCTCAAAAGGCGGTAATCGACCCGAGCAACTGGACGGACAGTTACCGTGACGGTCAAAAATTGCGGCAAGAGTACGATGCGCGGCAGCAGACAAAAGCGCTGAACGAGATTATGAAAATAGGTGACCACAATGGGCGCCTAGACGCAGCTCGGCAGCATAAATATGCAGGGGCGCTAGTGCCTGAGCTGCAAAAGTATGATGAAGCGCGGCAAAAAGCGGCACTCGATAACCTAAAAGCCAGTGCTGACATTGGTAAGACTTACGGTGAGATGGGTAAGCTTGGCGCTGAGACGGGTAAAATCGGTGCTGAAACTGGCGAGATTGGCGTTAAAACTCAGAACAATGTGCTTGAGGGTTTAATTAAGAAGTACGAGCAAATATCAGCGGGGGCGCTCACTCAAAACCCGCAATACTTTGCGCTCATGCTGGGCGACTTTGAGAATCAGGGTTTAATCAATCCCGACCAAAAGGGCATGATTATTGATATGATCATGAAAGACCCGCAAAGCGCGGCAGCCGTCATGCAAGGTATCGCACGCGGTAGTATCGAGGGCTTTAAAGCGACTGCGCCACAAGTGCAATCGACTAATCTTGGTGACCGTCAAGGCATGACCAGCTTTGACCCACAGACAGGGCAGGTGACTGGCTTGGGTGATTTTGCTATCGGTCAATCGGCTAATAACGTCGCTGACAATGCAGGGCGCTATCAAGTTGCAGGGCTGAACAACCAAAGCCGTGAAGCGGTGGCAGACTTGCAATCCCGTACCAGTATTTATAGCACAGATGCCAATAATCAAAGCCGTCAAGGTATCGCAAATGAAAACCTAGCAGTCGATTGGTACAAAGCTCAAACTGGCGCAAGTGTGGCGCAAGCTAACGCGCAAACCAGTCGCATTAATGCTAACAATAAAGCCGCTACAGGTGCGGCGGGCAGCACCGGCAATAAGCCGCGCCCAGTCGCTGCCACTAAAGAGATGAACAAGCACTTAACCAATATTAGGAATAACGCGCACACTATTAAAACCAGTGCGATGTGGATTAAGCGTATTGAGAACGGAGAGCTTGAGCTTGGTGGCATGGCTAATAATATGAACGCATTGGCGAACCGTACAGGGTTTAATAGTTTAGGTAAAAACCCTGCTATGTTCGCTGAGTTTAAAGCCAATATGACCAAGCTTGCATCTGACGCCTTGCGCTTAAACAGCGGCGTCCAAACTGACATGGATTACAAGCGCGCACTAGAGGAGATGCAAGCGGGTACTTATATGCCGCGCAACAACCAAACCGCCGTAGCTCTACTTAAAAAGATTGTAAAAGACTTTAACGTCAAGACGGCATCTGAGTACGCAAGCTACGCAGATTATAAACGCGAATACGACGGTGTGTCATTACCTGCCTACGGGCACACTACTAAAAACAAAGACAAGAAAAATACATCCAAACCCGCAAGTACGGGTGATGCGATTATCGGCGGAATACTAGGAGGTAAGTGATGTCATATAAAGGCGGCAGTTTATCCGACGGTACGCCGCTTAACGTGGCGGTTTACAGGGCATATCGCAATGCAGGTCTGTCCCATAATCAGTCACTAGCTATCACCGCTGAGGTGGGGCGTGAGAATAGTTTTAATGCAAGGACGTTGTTCGGTAATCATACCGACCCTGCTCCCAACACTAAAGGCGGCAAGATAAGAAACCTTGGCATGTTGTCGTGGAATCAGGGGCGCGATGTGCAGCTTGAGCGCTATCTGAATC
>DAIPIF010000162.1:0-4881 GCA_036770925.1 Psychrobacter sp. | reverse complement strand
GCTGGTCATTTTATTAGCGGTTGAGAACTCAGAGGTGGCACGGCCCTCTTTAAAGGTGATATCTTTTTCAGCGTAGATAGAGGTATTACCACTATCGCTGGTCAGTGTCGCTGCGGTTCCTGAAACATTTTTAGCGGCGATATCAAGATCACCATAGCTTGAGACACGGCTGCCGATATCTTGGCTTTGACCGTCTATATAGTAGTTATTGGCATCGCCAATGGCACGGATTTCATTGCCCGTATTGATAGCGTTAAAGGTGACATCGCCTTCTTTAGAGACGATTTGGGTGTTGCCGCCTTGATTATTTAAAATCCCAGCGTTGAAAGTGACATCATTAGTCGCGTTGATCGCCAAAGTAGTGAGCGCTTTACCATTAGCATCCACTTGACCTCGCAGGCCGTCACCAACACCGATTGAGGCTACTTGATCAATGCCTGTGCGGGTCGCGCTACTAGCGCCAAGCTGGTTGTTGGTAGTAAAGGTGGTGCTCGTATTCTCAACACTCTTGGCTTTTAGACCTAAAGTATTGTCAGCGAAAATACTGCCGCCCACATTGGTTATTTTATTCTCAGCAGTTAATCTGGCATCAGCCGCACGTAGGCGACCACCATTGGTATTATTGATATTATCAGCATTGATATTGAGCGTTTTTTGAGCAGAGATGAGTCCTTGGTTATCTAGATTACCCGTTAGGCTTAGGTTGACTCTTTCGGCGGCAATAAAGCTACCGTCTCCTCTGATCGCGCCTTGGTTGGCTCGAACATAGACTTTTGGCACCAGTACGCTTTGCGTGCTGCCATCCGCGAGAGTGACTTGTTGCTGCTCCATCCAGATGATATCGCTGGTTAGATTAGCCACTTGGCTTGCCGTAAGTGCAATACCTGGACGTAGATTTAACGTCTGCGCGGTGGTAACGCCCGCATCCATCAGCCCTTTAAACTGAGCATCTTGAGTGCTGTAATCTTGTAGATAGTAGCGACCCGTCAGCATCATGATTTGATCACGGATGTACTGCTGCTCGTAATAGCCATCCCCTAAGCGTTTTTGAGTGATATTAGGATCAAGCTTGAGTCTATCGAGCATATAATCTGAGGTGAGCCAATTGTGATAGCCAGTAAAGGCAGGATCACTTTCAATCAAATAGTCGTTTTGACTGTCTGGATTGATATTATATAAGCTGTTATTGGGCAAGTTAGTGGCGCCATTGACACTTCTTATTTCATCGCCAGATGGTGAAGTGGCGACGTTAATAGCGGTATTATTGGTAGGACCGTCGCCTTTTTGCAAATTAGATAAAGCAGGACCACCATCTTTGATTTGGTTATCAACGTTTGGTGCCTGTTGCCCTTGCAAAGAGAGATCAGCGTTCTGCTGCCACTGTGCGACGGGTAATTTAATAGTGGTCTCTTGAGTATCAGTATAAGCTTGCTTATCATCCCAGTCCCTTTGGTGATAACGCTTAAAACCACCTCTCCAGCGCGACTTAGTGTATTGACTGGTACCATTTTGTACGACCAAAAGCTTACCATCGCCATCGATTTGCTCAAAGTTTTCTGTGGTTTTATCAAAGTCGATAAGGCCGCCTGCTAATATCTGGCTCTTATCATTGACTACGTTATCTATATCTAGCGTCATATCACCGCCGGCGATGATTTGCGCAGGAGAGGAGTCAGTTACCACACTTTGTCTTTGCCGCTCATTGACTATGATTTGTGTCCATTTTTTGATCTCAATGCGACCGTAGCCGGCATTATAAGCACGAATAGCATTGTCTAGTGCCTCATACTTCTCACTATCTTGCTCCTCCCAGGCGTCAGCCTTAGCATTATAATCTTGCCAAGCTTGGTCATATTCTTTTTGTTGCTGCTGGTACTGCTCATAAGCAGCATTGTAGGCACTACAGGCAGCACTAGCGGAATCGCTACAGCTTTCTTGTCCTACAGGTTTAGTAGGCTCAGTTATAGTAGGGGTTTGTGGCGCCTCGACAGTCGGCGGCGTCAAATTAAAGTAGGCCCAAACCTCAGAGTCGTTATCATAATTTAAGGTACAGACACTATTATCACCATTACTGCAGCTAGTAGCATTAGGTATCGGTGCTTGACCAAGCTGACCGTTTTCCAGTTCGTTGTCGGTATCGCTTGCATACTTATAAAGACCAGCACGGCTCCAATTTACCCACCTTAATTTATCTAAAGGTATTTTGTTAGCGGTGCCTCCAGGTATGATAAATATCTTTTGAGTATCACTACCTTCAACATCTTGTATCTCTGTCTTAAAAGACGCATTTTTATTTAATAGTTTATCAGCCGTTATCGACATATCGTTGAAGGCTTCGATGCGACCGCTGATATTATTGACAGCCTTTGCATTGGCAGTGACAACGCCTTTGTCATCGGTAGCCCCGCCAATGGTTAAGTTGCCATTACTTAATATCCATGCATTATCTTGCGCTTTGCTATAGGTAACATTGCCACTTTGATTATTAATTGTGTCAGCAATTAAGGTCATGTCACCACGTGAGGCGATAATAGCGCCTTTATCACTGGAACGATGACCTTGATTGTTGATGGTATTGGCTTTGATCAAAACAGTAGTACCATAAATCTTGGCACTATCATTATCGAGGTACTCTGCTTGCAGGCGTAGATCATTGGCATTGATCAACCCTTTATTATGCAAAGTTTTTGTGGCTTGAATATCGACATCATTGCTAACGATTTGAGCGCCAATATCATTAGTGACATTATTAGCTTGTAGGATTATCTTCTCACCCGCTTTAAGATCAGACTGATTATCGATATTGCCTAACGTTTGAATTGATAGCTGCTTGTTGACCAGTAAATTGTCGCCTGCTTGATGCAAGTAACCTTGCTTAGCCGTAATTGCAGCATTGCCTTGGCTGGCGATCAATCCTTTAGTATTAGTAACGCTATTAGCGACAATATTAATGTTTTGCTTGCTTCTTAATTCGCCCTGATTATTATTCAGTTTTAGAGTTTGTGCAGGGCTACCAATGTTTAAATCAGCTCCACCGTAGATATAACCTTTAGTGTTTTTTAAATCTTTATTAATAACTAGATTACTATTGTCACTACTGATATACCCTTCGGTGTTATCTAGCTTCTGCGCAGCAATAGTAATATCTTGTGCCTGTATGCCACCAGTGAATTTTTTATCAACGAGCTGATTGTTATTGTTCACTTGCAACGCTTTAATATTTATCGTTTTATCAGAGAGTAATAAGGCATCTTTACCAGTGTTATTAACGGTATCAAAGGTGATGTTTAGGGCATCTTTACTTGCTATTTTTCCTGAAGCATTTAAAAGTGTGCCATTAGGCTTTGTTTGATTCAAATTAATAATGGAATCGGCATACAGATTACCCGCGGTATTATCTATGTTCGACGCCAGTATATCTATCTGCTTAGCTGATATCTCGCCACTATTAAGCCTAGCGTCTTGCGCCGCTTTTAGATCAAAGTTGCCATCGGCGTATACCTTACTGTCTTGCAGATTAACGCTATTGTCTTTTGCCGTTAATTGAATGTCATTCGCTTGTAAGGTGGCGCTATTTAACTTTAATCCACTACCAACCATGGCTAAATTGCCTGTCGCAATATTTTGACCTTGGTTGTCTTGAGTGCTTTCAGTGCTGATGGTTAAATCATACTCATCGGTAGATAACGCGCCTTGCTGATCTAATCCAGCAATCGTTTTCGAAGTCGCATCTTGAGAGATATTATTTGCTTTAATATCTACATGAGTTCCAGCTGCAATGAGCGAGTTATCTAAATTCTCTAATCGATCCTTAACCGTAATATCTAATGCTTTGCCGCTACGGATAAGACCTCTATCTTGCGAAATAAGGGATCCAGTAGCGATTTTGATATCTTGCTTAGCGCTTATCGCTCCTTGAGTATTATTAGCTTTACCGTCAATCGTTAAATTAGCAGCGTTCTCGGCATATAATTTACCTTCAGTATTGTCTAGTTGATTACCTTGTACGGCAACACCCTGAGCTTGTATGACGCCTTTTGAATTATTGACATTACCTTGGGTGATTAGGGTGATGTCTTTTTGACTGGCTAGTGTACCCGCGGTATTATCGACACCTTGCTGACTGTCAATATTAAAATTTTGCTGACTGACAATTTGTCCTTTATTATTACTAAACTGCTCAAGCTTCCAATCTGCACCAGTGATCTGTATACGACTATTATCGTTATTGAGACGATTACCGGCTTGCTGATTATTGGTGATAATTTTATCAACGGCTATGCTTGATTTTGCTGTATTACTAATATCGTTAGCTTGTACTGCTGTGTTGCCATTCGCTGTGATCACTGCATTGCTAGTAGCATTAGTTAGCGTATCTGCGGTAATTGAACCGCTAGCAGTCACCGGAGCTAGCACAGGAAGTGAGGGAGCATCGGGACTGGGCGAAGGGTTTGATGGGCTGGTATTATCTACCACTTGGTTTTGTGAACCCGTGTTAGCGGTACTAGGTGCAGAATTGACCGTTGGCGCTGTCGTTGTCGGCTGATTATCATAGAGCGCTTGCCCAATGACTGCTTGATCGTTATTAACCAGCTTTTGGGTTTTTACCGCTAGACTTCCTGACCCTGTTTGCTCAATCAAACCACGGTTGTCTAAATCGATAGTCTTTAACTGTAGCTGCCCACTACTGATAGTGCCTGTATTGGTAATACGCTGTTGGGTAATGGCTTGCGTCTTATCATAACTACTAACAACCCCGCTATTAGCTAAAGTAGCACTATCAATATCAATACCCGCGCGCGAGCTGGCAATCGTTCCTGAGTTATCGACCTTACCACTGGTCGTAATATCGACTTTGCCTTGGTTAGCAACGAGGCTGCC
>DAIPIF010000161.1:0-4890 GCA_036770925.1 Psychrobacter sp. | reverse complement strand
CATCATTAAACACACAAAAGCCCTCGCCGTGGTCGGCAAAAGCATGATGCGTACCGCCTGCGACATTCATCGCCACACCATACTTTTGAGCATACAGCGCACACTCATAAGTGGCATGGGCGATATGGCGACCACGCTCCACCAAGGCCGCGGTCATCTCAAAGCCAATCGGTCTGGCTTCTTTGCGAGTGAGGGTTTGGGTTTTAAGCTTGTGCCAGTACTCGGCTGTATGAGTGCTCAAAATCTCCTCTTCACTCAGACACTGGGGCGCAAAAAAGTTATCGGAGGTAATCGTGCCTTCAGCCAAAAGCCGCTTGGGAATTAAGGTATATTTTTGCATCGGAAAACGATGCTTTTCAGGTACGGAATAACGAAAGACTTCAGAATAGGCGATTTTTAGCATAGTTTTTTAATATGGTTTTTTAGCAGGCTGTTGGGTTTTGTCAGTATATTATCGGGTGTAAAAGCTTATTTTTTTAAACTTATTTTTGAAAAACGTATGCTTTAATAAATGAGTTTATTGAACAAAATCAGTCGGCAAAAAAAACGTCCGTGCGTCTGCTTGCTCACGTAGCTCATCGAGTAGGCTTGGCATATCCTCGCTCGGCGCTTCAGTATTGATTAAGTCGCTAAATAACTCATAAGCGACTGTAGTCATGACCACCACGCTTTGTAGCAGGTGCTCAATGATGGCGTCATCAAGCCCGACCGCTTCCACATCGATGGCATGTTTGTAGCGTATCTCACCATCACTGACATCCATCTCTAAATTGCCAATCAGCATGTCATAATTGATTTGGGTCATCAGTAGCATCGCCGCGCTTTGATGGCTTTGGGGTATCAAAAACGGCAAAATACCATACACTGCTAATAACGCATTATCTTCTTGCACGCGGAATAAATAGCCACAATCAAGGTCTTTATTACGCATGCGTAGCGATAAGTGATGCGATTGCTGGCTATCATGGGTTTTGGGGCGATAGTAAGTATAATGCCATTGCTGATGATGCAGATATGCTTTGAGACAGTCGATAATTGGCGTATCAGAGGCGTCATCCTCAGGCGTCTTTTTAAGCGGTATTTTAGTTGCAGCATCTTGAGTGTTTGCGCAATCAGCTGTCTCTTCTGGCTGCTGAGCAGTCGGCTGAGAGTGCTTGGCAGCCGTCGGCTCTGCTGCTGCGCTCGTTAGCATCTGCTTGATTTTTTGCCATAAGCTCAGTTTGTTATGTTGACTCATAAGTAGGAGTTATTCAGATAATGGATAAAGAGAGTTGGGTTTAATTACTTGGGTGATTGACATCTAAACCTGCTTTGAGTGCTTGTGTGATGCCGTCTTGGGCAAAAAAAGCCTGTAGCAGCTCATGGATATGCGCCCCAAACCACGGGCTTTCAATAGCATCATCAATAATAGGCAGTAGCGTATCGCTAAATTGCGCCATAGCGGAGCTATCACTACTTAATCCAGCAGCGAGCTCAGCAAAGCTATCATGCTGATGATTGGCATACCAAGTGTCTACACTGGCAGTCACTAAAGTATGCCAATAAGGCGATAGGCGCAAGCGATTATAGCTTTGTTGGATACTGCCCTCAATATGCTCAATGCTGTTATGCGCGTCATCATCTCTTAAATAGCTCTGAATTTGGCTCATCGGTTGGTCTTTGATACGTGTCCAACCGGCTATCATCAGCCGCGTTACTTCGTCATTTGATAAATGCGCTTGGGCATTGGTTTCAGCGCGCCGTGCCAAATCTTTGATATTACGATGTAAGTAGTTTTGCAGTTTTTCATCGAGATTGCGATTGGTGGCGCGCTCAAACGAGCTGCGCCCCATTTTCATGAGCTTACCCACGCCGCCCGCTTTATCTAAAGTGTTTTCCATAAAGTCATTAATGGCGTGATACAGCGTTTGGGTCAATAAATCGGCAAAAGTCTCATTGCCGATTAAGCCATGAATCCAGATATTACGCTGCTGCTCATGACTGCCGATATAATTGGCAAGGGTTGCCACTTGAGTATCATCAACTAAGTCGGATAACGGTATCGTGTCATTCACCGGATGATAAATAAGCGTATGCAAAATATCCCGAATGTCAGTGCGGATAGCCGCGCTCATCGGCTGACTCAGCAGCCCCTCATTCATTAGGCGCTGTAAGTCCTCAACGCTGATATAACGGTTTATGGGCTGCGCGCCTAACCAATGCCACATTTGCAGGGATAATGATTTGGCGTGTTGATGCAGCCACATTTGAATAAAGGCGGTTTGCGCCTCAATCAAATGCTCAATGGATGAGATAGGGGCAGCGAATGGCGTGGTAGGGGTATCATCACTAGATTTATAGGCATTGTTTTTTGAGGTCATGGTTATCGACTATTTGTTATACTGTAGGATGGTATGGGATATCGGGTATTATGCCATGAAGATAACATCAATTTATGATGAATATGTGTCACTGTTTTATAATGACTTAGATAATTGATAATGATTTAGATAAATAATAAGAGGTTTTGATGGCGGTGTCTGCTTTGATTACCAATGCGCCTATACTTACCCTTGATGAGCTGACCATTCAGCGCGGCGAGATGGCTTTGTGCACAGGCGTGATGCTGAACTTGTCGGCGGGCAGTATCTGCCATCTGATTGGTGCGAATGGCACCGGTAAGACCACTTTACTGATGCAGCTGGCGGGTTTATTGCCAGTGCTGACCGGTGAGGTGGCTTATCAAGGCATCCGCCAATTGCCCATGCAGCCGCTGTATGTCTCGCATCAATTGGGGATTAATCCAAGCTTGACGGTGGCGCAAAACTTAACCTTTTTGCTCAATTTATATGGTATATCGCCCAGTTATGCTGATATTGATGCAGCATTATCATGGGTTGGGCTACAAGGTTTTGAGGGCTTAAGCTCAAACCATTTATCTGCGGGACAGACGCGGCGTATCACCCTTGCACGCTTGTATTTATTGACCGCTGAGGTAACACCGCTTTGGTTACTTGATGAGCCGTTTACCGCGCTGGATGTCGATATGGTGGCACAGATGGAGCAGCGCTTAGCTGAGTTCGTTGAGAGTGGCGGGGCGATTTTGATGACCAGTCACCAGCCGGTCGGCGTTGCCAATCAGCGGCTTGATTTGTCAGCTTACATGGTTTAGGGCGATATGCCAGATAAAGGCAATCAGCAAAAGTAGCAGTAAAAGGATACATAATGACAGAGCGTCCAGCGCCTAGCACGCCAATGGCACCGCAGCAGCCAAGTAATGCTATAACCAGTAATACTATAAATAGTCGCATCTCGGCATCACGAGGCATTCACTTTAGGCAGCTGTGGCGGCGTGAATGGCAGGTCAAGCAACAAGGCGCGGTGCAATGGTTATATCCTTTGGTGCTGTTTTTGATGATTATTACCCTGTTTCCGTTAGCCGTGGGTACGGAGCCGCAATTATTGCAGCGCTTAGGCGTCCCTGCGGTGTGGATTGCCGCTTTATTATCTTTGGTGATGGGGGTAGATGGATTATTCAAACCTGCGCTCGATAACGGTACACTGGCGCAATTGGTGGTAGCAAAGGCGTCATTGCCGCTTTGGGTATTGATACGTTTGGCGATTCATTGGCTATTTAGTAGCGGTATCGTAGCAGTACTCAGTCTGCTTGCCGTGCCCTTGTTTCAGCTCAGCTGGTTTGAGGCGTGGATACTGATGGTGTCTATTATTGCCGGCAGTCCGATGTTGCTGATGCTATCGGCGGTGGCAAGTAGTTTGACGTTATCGCTCAAAAATGGTGCCGTATTAGTGCCATTGATTGCGCTACCGATGCAGCTACCGGTATTGATTTTTGCCACCGGCGCGGTCGATTTATTTGCCTCAGGTCTCAATGGTCTGCCTATTTTGGCGCTGCTACTGGCAGGTAGTATCGTGTCAGTATTGGTGATGCCGCTTGTGATTGCTTTAACTTTAAAGATGTCATGGTTAAATTAAAAATATAAACGGCTGCTATCGGCTTGCCAATCTCGATGACTGAGTAGGCTAACTATGAGTGGCGATGCTTAAGCGCTGTTGCGTTAATAGCATGCCGAAAAGTAGCAATTTTGCTATAATGACGATGTATAGATTCTATCCAGTTTTTAACGCCAGCAGGTTCGTAACTCGTGACGTCACTGTCGCCTCACAATAATGACAACCAATAAGCGCTGTAATAGGTCTTAATTCCATGCCCAACTCAAATAAAGTCTCAACGCCTAGTATTTGGCAGCGTATCTGGCAAGTGTTTTTGACCACTGTCGGCACGAAGCAATTCTTTCGAATTTTTGCCCCTTGGGTCAAGTGGCTTGGCTTATTGGCAGCGGTGTGCTTGTTGATTGGCAGTGTCTGGGGTCTGGCTTTTGCGCCACCCGATTACTTACAAGGCAACAGCTACCGTATTATATTTATTCATGTGCCATCCGCCAGCCTTGCCATCTCCATCTATTTTGCCTTGGCAGTACTGGGGGTGATTTATCTGGTTTGGAAAATAAAAACCGCCAATTTAGTCGCCCAAGCCCTTGCACCGATTGGCTTTTTATTATGTGTCATTAGTTTATTGACCGGCTCTATTTGGGCAAAACCGACATGGGGCACCTATTGGGTATGGGATGCGCGTTTGACGTCCATGCTTATTTTAGCGTTTTTGTATGCTGGCGTTATGGCACTGTTTGCCGCCTTTGAGCATACTGCCAACCGTGGTAAAGCCGCCGCTATCTTATCAGTGGTCGGCGCGGTGAACTTGCCGATTATTAAATACTCAGTAGAGTGGTGGAATACCTTGCATCAAGGCGCGACCTTTACTTTGACGGCGGCGCCTAAGATGCCTGCGGATATGTGGATGCCCTTGCTGCTGATGATTATTGGTGGTTATTT
>DAIPIF010000160.1:0-4921 GCA_036770925.1 Psychrobacter sp. | reverse complement strand
CTAAAAAACGATACTTAAGCGCTTAAAATACTATTTTAAGGGGTTTCAAGGGGTTTTGAGGGTTATCAGGCACAAAAAAGCCAGCATTTGGCATGCTGGCTTTTTATAAGGATAGGTTTAACACTACAAACCCTATCTTCATATTATCACTAAATAGATAACCAATATTAAGACCTCATTAGCACTAAATTCATCCTAAAAACCGACTTTTAGTTGTTTTGTTGGCGTCTTAAATAGTCCTGAATACTATTGGTTCTGGTTTCAGGCTGCTGCTGTTGCGCAGGTGCAGGACGTGGGCTGTCTCTATATGCCGGCGCTTTTGCTTGGTTACGACTATTTAGGGCGCTGACGTGTACATTAGGATCCACCGCTTGCGTACTGGTAGCAGACGGTATGTTTTTTACCAATTTTGCATCAGGTTCTATATTTTCATCAAGGGTTAAACCGGTCGCAATGACCGTAACGTGTAAGTCATCGCCCATTTTCTCATCAATGACTGAACCATAGAAAATATGTGCATCATCAATATCAGTAATCTCTTCGACAATCTCACTGATTTTGCTAAATTCATCCAAAGATAGTGATTCAGAGGAGATGACGTTAACCAATAGACCTTTGGCATTTTCTAAGCGCAAATCGTCCAATAATGGTGAGCGGATGGCTTTTTCGGTCGCTTGACGGGCACGGTCATCGCCGCTGGCACGACCAATACCCATCATCGCATGACCTTTGGCAGTCATGGCGGTGCGAATGTCGTTGAAGTCAATATTAATGACGCCTTCGCTCGCAATGGTTTCGGCAATCCCTTGTACCGCATGCAATAACACGTCATCTGCTTTTTTGAACGCGTCTTTCATGGAGATATTGCCATAGACGTTCATGAGCTTATCGTTTGGAATGGTGATAATAGAGTCAACGAAGTTAGATAACTGCTCGATACCCGCTTGAGCAGCTTTGACACGGCGTCCGCCTTCAAATTTAAAAGGCGTGGTCACGACAGCAACGGTCAATATCTCCATCTCTTTGGCGATGCGCGCAACGACAGGAGCGGCACCTGTACCTGTGCCGCCGCCCATACCGGCGGTGATAAAGACCATGTCCGAGTCTTCTAATAAAGCGCGAATAGACTCCTCTTCACTCTCAGCTGCTTCACGTCCGACTTCTGGGTTAGCACCTGCGCCCAAACCACGGTTGGTTTTGGCACCCAGTTGCAGTTTGTGCGGCGCGGTCAGGCTATCAAGGGCTTGCTTGTCGGTGTTAGCACAAACAAAAGTAACGCCTCTAACGCCTTGCTGTACCATATGTTCAACGGCATTGCCGCCGCCACCGCCGACACCGAAGACGGTGAAGCGCGCTTGCCCATTGTTCAGAGGTTGATTATCATCTGGCATGGTGTATTTTGACATAAAAGAGATTCTCCAATTGCAGATAGCGTGATGGTCGATACGTGGCAACGCACTCACATAATGTACTATCAACTTACGATATGAATATTTAATAAAAAATTACGGTAGTGGAATTATAGTCATAAAAGCGCTATTTAGGTTTTTAACATTACAGTGAGCACGGCGATAATAAGAGCGATAGGCGCACATTATGCAGAAGCTTATCAGAATATACCTTTAAATACATTGCTAAAACGCTGCCCGAAACCCTTAAAAGTACTTTTTATGACACTTTTATTCAGCGCTTCAGGCTCACTTTGTTCACTGTGGCGAAACTGCTCGCTTTGGCTATATAATAAAGTACCAAAAGCCGTTTGATAGGCACGGTCATCGATATGAGCATTCAACTGCTTAAAGATAACATCATTATTAATGTGGTCAAAGGCACTGATAGCAGGATGGGTATTGGTCAATACCACAGGCATCTTGAGCAGTTTTTTGGCAAAAGCCACCATGCCTTTCATATCACTACCGCCGCCGGTCAGTACAATGCCGCGCTCAATATAGCTCAGCAGTCCCGCCTCATAAAGCTGACGGATAATTTCAGTAAATATGGCGACGTAACGCGCTTCAATAATTTGCGCTAACTTATAGACGCTGACATTGATAATATCGCCATCGCCTTGGGGTTTATAAGCAAAAAAGGTGCTCGGATCGACACTACTGATATTCACCGTGCCATGTAGCTTTTTGAGCCTTTCTGCCTCTACCATCGAGATACCAAAATCGGCAGAGATATCCATCGTCACTTCATGGCTACCGCTTGCCATACAGTGAGTAAACACCAGCTTGTTTTCTTTATAAACACAAATACTACTGGTACTCGCCCCAATATCTATCAGGCAAACCCCTTGCTCGCGCTCTTCACCCATTAGCCCATATTCAGCGCTTGTCACCGCATCAAATAGGACTTGATCGACACTGACATCACAGCTTTGCAGCAATTTTTGGATATTTTGGCGACTGGCAACCGGCATCATCATCAGGTGATACATCACATCAATATCTTGAGCAACCATCTCAATAGCATCATCGACGATACTATCGCGTTTATCAATATAGACGCCTTGCTGACAACAATGCATCAGGTAATAATCTGATGGCAAATCTTTTTCTTTGGCATCGGATAACGCTTGCACCATGTCTTTGACACTGACCACGCCATCAGTTACTGGTACGCTACCGATACTATTTTTACTTAATAACTCAGGAGTCGATAAAGTCAGCCATACGCTATGCACACGGCAATTAGCGATATCTTCAGCCTCTTGGATGGCTTGTTTTATCGCATTTTTTAGGCGCTCACGGTGCTTTATTTGACCTTGATAAAAGTCGCTGTTTTTAACGTGCCCAACACCCATAATGCGAACATCAGTGGCTGATTTCACATTACCAATCACAACGTAAACGGCTGTGGCACTTAGATGGACGATGACTAGATTTTCAGTATTTTTCATGGTACCAGACAAACTGTCGCTAAACAGGAGACTCGATGACGTCTCCATTAAATCATTAAAAAACACTAACTAAAAAAATGCACTCCTAAAAAGGCACTGATGTTAATTTGCGTCGCTGTTTATAATCATGCTTTATACGCTTCAAGATATTATCGGGTATTTTTTATGCTATTAAAAATGAACGTGCCGTCCGTTAATTTGTAGGGTCAGGCGCGATATCTGTAGGCGCATCGGGTTGGACAACGGGCGCTTTCCACGCAATCGTAAAGCCGTTTTTGTAACGCAAATCAATAGATTGCATCTCCGCTTGGCGCGCACTTAATTGATTACCCAATAATTGGCTGAGGCTCAGCAGCTTTTGAGCGGTGTTTTCGTTATCGACAATGACCCGCAAGCCATTATCAAAACGCACGAGCCACGTCATACGCGCGGTCAATATAATATCCTCGACCCGCATATTAATGGGCGCATACCACTCATTGATTTGTTGCATTTGCTGCATGATAACCGGCGCTTGGTCAATCTCACCTTGCAAAGTGGCAAACTGCGCTTGCGTCAGCTCATCACTATCCGCCGGTACAAATACCACGCCCTTGGCATCGACCAAACGCTCCGTCCCAAAATTGGCAACCGCTTGCTTGGGCAAAGCGGTAATGACAATGCCGCGCTGCCAGTCACGGCTGACACTCACCTGATCCACCCACGCCAGACCAATCACGATATCACGCAAGTTTTGCAAATCGGTAGTAAAAAAGCTACTCACCGTTTGCTGGCTCATGGTGTGCTCTAATGCCTGATACTGAGCGGCGCTCAAACCCTCAGGATTGACTTCAATAGCAGCTGGGGGCGCTTGTTGCAAGGCTTTAGCACCCATCGCTAATATAAAAAATAAGACTGCCGCCACCCCAATGATAAAAAAGTACTTACTGGCATTCGGCAGTGGCATATTGCTTTTACGTTTTAGACGACGGGGTTTTGCACTCATCAGGTCAGTTACCTCGTTGACAGTTTGAGCCATAATGACATCCGTCCCTAATTTTAGCCGTATTGAGCATCTGTAATTGATATTGCTTTATCGTATTTTAAGTGCATTATTGTATGATCAGTGGGTTTTTTATCGGCTCATAAGCTTTTATGGACTCTAAAAACATCAACTAAGGTCACTTTTTTTGGATTTTATCGCTATTTAAATCAATAAATATCAACAATATAAGATAAATAACGGCAGAATTCATTTATCGTTGCAATATTAACTTATTTTGCGGACAAACAATAGCCTAACCCCTGCCATGACTGCTGAATTTACACAAGTTTACACTAAGCTGTGTTATAGCAGTACTGGCGATACATAATAATGTGCTTTATCGAGAGGTTTGGCGTTTATAGCGTTTGTGCCAAAATGTGCCAGCATAACTGTTCAAAATCCATGCCGCGCGCTTTGGCTGCCATTGGCACTAAACTATGACTGGTCATTCCAGGAACGGTATTAATCTCTAATAACCAAAAATTGCCTTGATTATCTTGCATGGCATCAATGCGCCCCCAACCTTTGGCGTCCACCGCTCGAAAGGCGGCTAGACTTAAGGCTTGCAAATGCCGCTCATCGACGGCGCTTAAACCGCAAGGAATGTAGTAGCTGGTATCGTCACGGTTATATTTGGCTTCAAAATCATAAAAATTAGTGATATCAGCCGGCTCTAGGCGAATCACTGGATACGCCTCATCATCGATAATCACGATGGTAAATTCGCGCCCTGTAATCCAGCGCTCTGCCATGACGGCATCGCCGCATTGAACGGCTGTGGCATAAGCGGCGGGCAACTCATCTAAATGATTGACTTTGGTCATGCCGATGCTAGAGCCTTCATGTACAGGCTTGATAATCAGTGGCAGCCCCAACATATTGACCACTTGCTGCCAATCGGTATCGGCGGTTAGTAGTGAAAATGGTGCGGTGGATAAGCCGCAGCCTTGCCATAATTGCTTGGTGCGTACTTTATCCATGCCTAAAGCTGAGGC